>CAZDYZ010000065.1:0-8034 GCA_964509525.1 uncultured Acidobacteriaceae bacterium | reverse complement strand
GTCGGCTTCTCTTACTAGGCGGTACTCTCGGACTGGTGTTCAACTGAAGTGCCGCAGTATTGATGCCGAGTCCTGATCGGGTATAGCTACTGCCCGAGTTGCATCAGGGCCACACGTACCGGAGCCCCGGATACCTGGATCAGTCCGGCGTAAGGTTGGTACATCTCAAGGATCAGGAAAATTGCGCTGCAAACTGCCAGCGCGGAGATCAACAGACTGGTCACAATCGTAACATTGGGACGAACGAAGAGCCCGAAGCTCATGAAGAGCACGGTGAGCCAGAAGACCAAGACCACCAGCAGCGGCGTTGGGACAGAGGAGGTCTTCTGTTCAATTATCAGCCAGCGGGTCTGGCCCATCTGAATTGCCAACCCCAGTGCCTGCGCTTGCAGGGACCGTTGGATGTCGGTTTTCGGCGAGAGATCCTCAATTGCGTCGAAGAGAACTTCAGCGCGTGCTGCATTAGGGTCGAACCTGGTTTTGGCCGAGCCGTCCTGCGGCCAGGTGAGATCTGCAAAGCGAACTACCGAGTTGCGCAGCAAGGCGCGCACCTCTTTGGTTTCCGGTCCGTAGTGGGCGAGGATCCGGTCGAGTACCACGACATTGGCGGCGAGTTGGGTCACCTCCGTATTTTGGGTATCGTAGAACCCCTTGGCCGAGGCAATCAGCAGTCCGAGTACCAATGCTAGTGTTGTCGCTACCAGTGCCATCCCGAGCCTCACGACATCTCGCGTATCGGAGCTGAGATGGTGGTCGGGCAAACGGAAGTGGACGAAGATACCAAGCAGCGTGCCACCCAGTACGCATCCGAACACGATTACGCTAATGGTGAGGGAACTCATGGCCGACGGTATCCCGCGCTATAAGGTAACTCCGGGAACCCCAACCTCCAACCTTTTTGTGCGAGGTCATACTACCTGAACTCCGACTGTCAGGCCCGCTGTGAGTAGGGGTCAGCGAATCGCGGCTTCCCCTGACAAACCGATCGTTGAATAGCCGGCTATCATCTGGGAGACCTTTCCACTGCGAGCAACAAGCGTCGTGGCGGCCGCCAACCACCAGAGCCCCTGGACACCGGCAAAAGCGGTGAGACTGGTCCTGGCAAAGTCAGCCTGAGCATAAAAACAGCCCCCAGGGCTGCAAACGACGTAGCCAGGACCAGGGCCAGATATCCAAACACACGGGGGAGGATACGGGAGCTGACAGGAACAATGCCTAGTGGCAGAAACAGCGCGGGGGCCCCGACAATGAAGTAAAGGTGTTGGACTGCAAAGATGACCTTTAGACTCATTGCGGTCGTGATCTCGGGATCAGGAAACAAAGCGCTGATGTAGTAAGTAATTTCGATGAGGCTTACTGTCATGAGCGCTGTGGCGCCGAAGAATGTCATCCAACCCGCAAGGCGCAGGGCCGCGCCGCGACCTGCGGACAACGGAAAAGAAACGGGATGACCGCAGCCCAACGCTGCTAGTTGCAATCGATCACGAAAGATGCGCGCATTACGTATGAGTTTTTCGATCCGTGATGGTACTCAGCGGAACTGGGCCGCCCCTCCCACACCGTCGCCGATTTACCAAATTGGCACGGAATCTGCAGACATGCGCATCCCGCTAAGTCTCTGACAGCATTGCTGCGTTACCCCTCTCAGACCTGCTGAAAGGCCCCTCTACCTTGTCATCAAGGTTGCAAGGTCTTGTGCCGAAGGACTGTATAAGGAAGGCCCACGCTCTCCCTATGCAAGTTGCGCCTATGGCTGACGCTCTGCTCAATAGAATGAACCTGCCCGTCGGGAACAGAGATCATGATCTATGTGTCATGCAACCATCAACAGCTTCACAACGGTGGTTGGCTCGAGGAAGTTTACGTATCAATTGGCGGCAAACAAGAGCGGGTTGCGATAGCCCCCTGCAGGTTGCAGTATTCCAGGTATGACCGCGTCCACTCATGGTTGGCAACGCTAACGGTGGTTTTGCATCGGAAGGTTGTCCATGAAGAGGTGCTGCGGCAAATGCTGGCGCGACGCTATGGCTACCGATTCGGCTTTTGGAGCCTACCTGAGCTGATGCGTGGTCTTCCGGTTTTCTTCCGGCACCGTGCCAACCGATACTACTTGCTCCGCGACGTGATCCCCTTTCTGCCCAGACTCACGAGGTTGCAGCGCAGGATACAGCGGGCGACAAACTCCCAAACTGGTTCGCTCGCTACGGATCCTCTATGCGACTCTCGACCACAGAGTGAAGTAGCTGCACCGCTCCCCGGACCCCGCGTGAAAGCGCTTGAGGACGTTGCAAAGATGAATGCGTGGGAGGAATTGGTACGAAGAAGGTATACATATAAAGGTAAGCCTTGATCACTCCCGCTTGGGGAACGCAAGCAATTCCTGAACCAGACCGAACGCATAGCGTATGACAGTTTGCGCGGTTACCATCGGGTTCAAGATGGACTTCTGTTTTCATCGCACGGAGATAGCTGGTGGACGATTTACGATCTAAGCTGTCACGAAGTGAGCCGCCCTCAACCTAACTAAGCGAGCGTCTTCTGATGTCGTTCCCTGCGGCAGCGTTGTGGAGCGCTGTCCCGGTAAAATGCCTGTGCGGGACTGGATTTGTGCCTTCAGGCAGAGATTTGTGGAGTCTGCTGGTGGCTGATGAGTGAATTGCACTGCGTGAAACTGTGTTCATCCATCGCCGGCATGCTGCTGACATTAGTGTCGTTCGTCGCAGCCCAATCCAAACCATCTTCCAGCTTCTCAGGTGACGTAGCAACGATTGTTTACGAACACTGTGTCTCATGTCATTATCCCGAAGGCCCTGCGCCATTTTCGCTGACAAGCTACCAGGAAGTGAAGCAGCACGCTAACCAGATCGCCGACGTTGTTCGTAAGCGATCCATGCCGCCCTGGCTTCCTCAACACGGCTATGGCGATTTCGTTGGTGAGCAGCGCCTTACTGACGCGCAGATACGCATTCTGTCGGAGTGGGCGAACAACGGCACGCCTGAGGGTTCTGCTTCCAATACTGGCGTCCCTCCCCGTGTTGGCGGGGATTGGCAACTCGGGCGTCCTGACATGGTGGTAGAAGCCACCGAGCCATTCACCGTACCGGCCTCGGGACCGGATGTTTTCTGGAACTTCATCTTCTCGCCACCGATAACAACGAGGCGTTATGTACGTGCCATCGAGATTCTTCCCGGACCACACGGCATGGTGCATCACGCGAACCTGATTGTCGACCGCTTGTCTTCGGCACGTCGCCTGGAGGCCGCGCCTGGTAAAGGTTTCCCGGGGATGGATTTGAAGATCGCCCACAGCCCGTTGAATTTCCCCAGCCACTTCCTCTTCTGGAAGCCAGGAGCACCTCCATGGATCGAGCCTGATGGCTTGGCCTGGCATCTCGATCCTGGAGATGACCTTGTCCTGAACTCACACCTTATGACGATGGGCATGCCGATGCCTGTACGGCCATCGATCGGTCTCTACTTCACCGATAAGCCTCCGACGAAACTCCCAATCCTGATCGAACTGGAGAGTGATGGCGCATTGGACATCCCACCTGGCAATCGCGACTTTGTGATCCGTGACACCTTTCGCCTCCCCGTCGATTCCGATGTGTTAGCTGTCTATCCTCACGCGCACTACCTCGGGCACTTGTTGGAAGCTTATGCCACCTTACCCAACGGGGAACGCAAGTGGCTGATTCGAATTCCGAACTGGGACCCGAAGTGGCAGGCTGTGTATCACTATCGCGAACCGGTGTTCCTGCCTGCGGGATCGATGATCTCGATGCGCTACCACTACGACAACTCAACCGCAAATCCGCGCAACCCAAACCGTCCTCCTCGACGCGTGCAAGCCGGTAACCAGTCGACTGATGAAATGGGGCATCTGTGGTTGCAATTGTTGCCGCACGGAAAGCTTGATCAGCGGCGCGAAATCGAGGAGGCACTGCTACGCCATCGTCTGGAGAAAAATCCTGGCGACTTCAACGCGCATGTGACCTTGGGGGCGCTGATGCTCTCCGAGTTCAATCCAAGGGGTGCAGTTACCATCCTGGAAGAAGCGGTGAACCTCCAACCAATGGAACCGGAAGGGCACAATTGGCTGGGCGTCGCTCTGGAAGTCGTCGGCCGCACTCGTGAAGCAATCGTGCGTTTCCAATTGGCGCTCACATTGCAGCCCGATTACTCCGATGCTCGCTATAACCTGGCGAAAGCATTCGTCAAGAGCGGTGATCTGGATGAGGCGCTAGTCAACTTCCGGCAGGTCGCGGCGGCCTGTCCAAAGGATCCAGGGGTACACAACGACTTCGGCGAGTTGTTACTGCGACAGGGAAAAGCCGCACAGGCGCTGGAGCAATTCAATCAGGTGTTGGCGAACGATCCTTCTAACCAAACGGCTCGTGCGAACCGCGACCTAGCCCGGCGGCAACTCGCTCAGAATTAATCCTGCAACGCATCTCCGATTCTTCCTGACGAAAATCTGTTTACAGCAGTGACAGAGGTTTCGTGCTCTCGCGAATCAGAAACTCCGATGGGTCTCCGATCCTACCTTTCAAGGGGATTGGGCTGCCGGTTCGGCGTTTCGTATGACCCGCACCAGCCTGTGGCACCAAGGTGTGTGACTTCGCAGGGTGGAGACACCCGTCTGTAGCTCATTGCTGGGATTGATATCGGAAGAATCGCCCGATCGAAACCTCGGCTTCGATCACGTAAGTCCATTGGAATCAGTGGAGCGACTGCTAACACAAGTCCCTCAAGCCGCAGCAGCGTGGCAAGGTCCAGGGCCGGCAGCAGTCATTGCTGAATTCTGATAAGAAATGCAATCCCACCGCAAATTGTTGCGTAAGTGTTCCCGCATTGTTGCCGACAACATCAGAAGGCGCACTTTCCAGCTCGACCTGCGCCGCGAGCAACGATCTCAGCTCGTAGAGTACAACCGGTCGGAATACCGAATGAATTGCCTAGTACAAGGCGACAAAATCACAGGCCTGGGGAGTCCATCCCGCATCGCGGCGAGTCCCGGAACCTGGTGCATCAAGCTAACGTACGAGAGAGTACTTTATGTATCACATCATATCCGGTAGCCTCGTCGTGACTCTGCTCCTAGGCCTGCTTCCGGCTCTCATCGTCTACATAGACGCTCGTAATTTGCAGAAGAAAGGTTATGACGTTTCTGCGTCAGGTTGGGCCCTCGCCGTGTTCCTCATGACCCTTGTTTGCCTGCCGCTGTACTTGAATGATCGTAGTCGCCTCTTGCGGCAGGGCTTGGCCCGAACCGTCAGTGATCCTGCGTCCGCGGCTGGGAGTTTCGGCGAAGGGTGATGCTAGGCAAAAAATGCTCGGCGTATAAAATTTATCCTCATATGTGCTATTAAAGTGGTCTATAAGTGCCTTATGGAACTTACCCTTAAAGTGGTATCACACGTGCACCCGGATGCTATGAAGGGGCCTGCCCCTTTCGGGTGGTGTGCTATGGGGTCGAAAATCAGGATTTTATGCGTCGATGACGATGAGGAGGTCCTGTTTGTAACCAGGGACCTTCTGGAACTCAGGGGTTACGAAGTCGCAGCGGTAACCAATGGGCGGGCGGCAATGGCCCGGGTTCGTGAAGGCTACGACTTGGTAATCGTGGACTACAATCTCCCGGACGTTGACGGGGGCACGGTTGCGAAGCACTGGAAGCGGGAGCATCCCTCGGTTCCGATTCTGATGGTATCGGGCTGCCCGGATCTTCCTGAGAAGGCGCGACAACATGTAAACGGTTACCTTTGCAAAGGCGTACCGATGGATTGCCTTTTCGGAGCGATTTCGCAACTTACCAATACTGGTTTTTGGCGACCACAATCCCACCACAGCCGGTCTGAAGGCGAGCGGCTGACAGGAGGACCGTTACTGTCTTGAACTCATGCGTTCGAGGTTAATGGTGCGAGCCTACACTTCCCCCACCGGCACTTCGCTGAGTTCATGCGTGTACGAGGGGCGGAGATGGCAAAGGAAACTCAGCTCAGAGCTCAGGTGCTGGGTGAAGAAATCTACGAATTTTTCCTGCGTGAGGCGAGTGAGTATAGCAACCCCAACGAATGGTATGAGCTCGCCATGGAAGTCGCTTACCAGTTCCAGGAGATGATCAGGCGCTCTGCGCGATCGAACCTGGTCACCCCCAGCTCCCGTCCCCGGCAGTCCGGAGGCTCCGAAAGTCGCACGGACCGCAAGAGTGCCAAGCGGAGGGTAGTGATGGCCGACAGGCCAGGTCTTCGAACGGGAGTTCGCCCTGAAGATACCGCCTCAAGTGGAGATACGCCCGCGAATTCGCTCACGTAGCTTGTTCAAATCACAACTCCCACTCCCGGCAGCCAATGAAAAACGTCGGTCTCGCTTTCGACGCCTCTTCGGCCTGGACAGTCCTTTCCTGTGGAGCGACGAAAGTGCTGTCGTCAGCCTCGCGAGCTCTCGCTCAAACCAGGATGCAACCGAAATCTCAAGGAGATAAAGAGCCCCTCCAACGTACAGGGGCGACTCGTACGTTGGAGGGGTAGCCGTTTCTCACGACCATTCTCAGGGTTGTTACCGAACCAAACACCTCCCATTTTGGGAAGTTGCGCGGCGCCCAAAAAAGTGTGCGATTTTCGATACGATGTCCCGTTCGGGGAGCTCAGGATAAGAAGTAGTCCAACGACCCAGATACAATGTCAAAACCTGCAGTGGCCAGCAAACGAAGTCACCTTTCAGTCTCCGAACATTTAGAGCCAGCGGGAGCCGTCATCGCTCGCTATTCTTGATCTCTATCCTTGACAAACCGGCTGCTCGGCTGAGGCTGGAAAATACCCTGGTCAACCCAGATGTTCGATGCTCCCGAAACAGGAGCACATCTCAGGTCGCCCAAACTGGGCCATTTTGGAGTACGAACCTTTGTGGTTACGGTTGCAGATGCCGGAAAGTGTGATAAGTAAGCAGACGGAGACCTAAACGGGACCCGCATCCTGACAGGGCAGAGGGGAACCACGACGCAGGCAAGAGCGCGGCAGCAGTATTGCCAGGAACAGAAATGTCCTGCCTGAAAGCGAGATTCCCGTTGAAATCGCAGCTGAAAGTCCCTTAGGATTAAGTCAGCGCGACGAAATGCAAGAGGTGGGGAGCCCCGGGGTTACTCGAACAATAAGTCAAGTTAAGGGTTTCTATGCTGCTGAAGCGTTCCGCCATCGCGATTCTGATCAATGTTCTTGGACTTTTCCCCGGTTTGGGTGCCTCTGCTGCTACGATCGCCAGCCATAAGCCGCACAGCAAGTCCCACAAGATAACCGAGACCACAACGGCGCAAAAAAAGATGGTGCGCATGCGGCATAGCAGCAAGACCGTGGCAAGCCGCAACGCTTCCGCCTACCAGTTGTATCCGCGGCATCGCTACTACGAGCGCTTTTACGCCAGTTCGTTTGCCGATAACCAGGTGGAGGGTGACGTTGCTGCCGGTGAAGATCCGATTGTACGGGCCGCAGCGGTGGAAGCGCTGGGGAACATGAACGGCACAATCGTTGCGATCGATCCAGACAGTGGCCGCATTTTGGCGATGGTGAACCAGAAGCTTGCTCTTTCAGCAGGCGCACAGCCGTGCTCGACTATTAAGGTTGCCGTGGCTCTAGCTGCACTGAGCGAGAACGTCATTACGAAAGACACCGAGGTGCCGCTCGCCAAGTACTGGCAGGTCGACTTGACTACGGCGCTTGCCCGTTCGAACAACGCGTATTTCGAAGCAGTTGGACGCAAGCTTGGCTTTGAGAAAGTGAGCTATTACGCGCACCAGTTTGGACTCGGCGAGCTTGCGGGCTGGAACATCGAAGGCGAGCACTTGGGTGCCTTCCCGGCTACCGAGCTCGATCCGAAGCTCGGCGGGGTGGGCAAGATGTGTTCTTTCGGCGAGAGCATTTCGCTCACACCGCTGCAACTGGCCGCTTTGATGGGATCGATTGCCAATGGCGGCACATTGTATTACCTGCAGCATCCCACCACGGCCGACGACATTGCGAACTTCATACCCAAGGT
>CAZDYZ010000064.1:0-2522 GCA_964509525.1 uncultured Acidobacteriaceae bacterium | reverse complement strand
GGAACTTGTATAGGCGAAGCACTTTCTCGCGAGGCGTCTTGGCTTCCCATGTTCGCATCGCATCTTCGCTCTCGATGAGGTCAGGCAACCAATTCTCGCGTCCACCGATCACCTCGTTGAGGAGCGAAGCCATGACGTCGGCGCGAGCGGCGGTTGCGTTTGTCCGGGGGTTATAAGGGCCATTCGCCCAGCCCATCTTCACGCCGACTTCCCATACGTCCTTACCTGTCAGCCGCATCTTTTGGTTCCTCCCGGAGACACACGGAGCAAGGGAAGGTCCTTGAGGCCCTGAGTATCTACACCTGGCGTGCGCATCGGGCCACCGGAGTTTTCCCTTCTCAAACCCCCGCTGGATAAATTGCATCCGCGGTCGTCGCTAAACGCGATTCAGTTCGTCATCTTTATCAGGAGACCCTATCGCCATGGGTTCGGAAACACCAACAACTCCCCCTGGCGATTTTGGGCGACGGAACGTAGTCTCGCCGGATGCTAGCAACAACTGGCCGTCTTGCGCCGTCAGTGCCTCCGTCATCCACGGCTGTTCGTCATGGTCGTCTTTTCTGGGTTTGCTCTACCGGGCGCGACGGCGGCGCCTGGAACCTGATGGTGCCGGTGAAGCCGGCGAGCGTGGTGCAGTGAATCCGCGTGAACCAAGTTTTGAGGACGCGCAGGACATGATTGTAGAATCCATGCCTGCATCCAGGGCATCAGCTATCGAAAGCGCGATGAGTTTTAGAACCGAACCCATATTTCGATGGTGTGGAGTCATCGTGGCTCTGGCAAGCACCGCTGCTATCTCGCTCGTCGCCCTGCTTTCCTTCGGATGGTATGGCACGGCCGTGATTCTCGGTAGGGTTCGGCCATTACGCAACGCGTATCAATTCCTTTCCGCGGCTTACGACGGCTTACTCGATCGGCTCGGGCAGGTAGCCCTGCGCGACTCTCGTGACACCCCCGCCTTACGACTCATGGTCTCCCTTAGCCTTAGCGCAATACCAATTTTCCTGATCCAACTCGTGTTAGGAAAAGCTCAACTGCTACTCGCGATCGCTTTCTATATTTCCCTCTACGGTGTGAAGTTCCAGCGGTTTGTCAGACTGTTCAGCGCCAAACACCTGGAGGCGCACAGGCGCCACGGCTACTTCTCGAAGAAGTACGATAAGGTCTTCGGCCGCTATCTCGAATTCTTCCTGGGGTATTTGTATGGAAACGTTCCGGAACTGGATCGGACGGTCCATGTCCATCTCCACCATCGAGAGAACGGCGGAATCGATGATACTGCCGCGTCCAGGAGCTACGATCGAACGAGTCGACTGGATTTCCTCTGGTATCTCTCGAACAACATCTGGACGGTTTTGGGAATTGCTCCATACGCCTACTTCAAGGCTAGCGGCGATGACGAGGACCGAGGACGGCTGTTCTGGGGTATGGCGCGGTACTATGCGTACTTCGGAGCCGTGTTTATCTACGATTGGAGAATCGGGGTCGGGTTCGTACTGGTTCCCCTCCTCTGCATGAACTTCATCACGGCGATTACGGCATGGGTCCAGCACGCTTTCTATGATCCGCAACACTCCGAGGATTATTTTGGGCATACCGCGACCGTCCTGGATGAGGTCAACTTCATGAACGAAGGATACCACCTCTGTCATCACCACCGACCTGGCCTCCACTGGACCGAGATGCCCCTTCATTTCGAGCGGATTCGCGACAGGATGAAAGAGTCCCGGTCGTTAGTCTTCCGCGACCTGGATTTTATGGGACTTTTCTTCGCGTTGACCCTCACTCGAAGAATGGATGTGCTTGCTGAAAAACTCGTCCCGTGGGAGCCCATGAATCACGAACAGAGATTGGCTTTGCTGACGAAAAGAACTGAGCCGGGATTTATTTCATCGAGACAGAAAGCGTGATTGTTGGTCGGCCCGATTGCCGGGATACGTGGGTTAGGCTGTCCTTACCAAAAACCCAAACTCGGTCGGTGCGGGAACGACTACGAGAGTTGGTGGCGGAGCTGCGCCGCTTCGGCTATCGGGGGCTCTCCTGGCTACTGGCGCGGCAAGGTCACATGGCGAATCGTGAGAAGTGTTATCACACCTACGCCGAGGAAAAGCTCATCCAGGGTCGAGGTTTTGACTAGCTGTTGTCCGAGAATTCGGTCAAAAGAAACCCAACTTTGACCGTCTCGGTGCTAAGGCGTCCCAAGACTGCTGAAGGCATAAGCGGGCCGCTCTCTGCAAACAAAGAAGCGCTTTAAGTTTCTGTGTTGCAAAACCTTCGTGCTTCTGCGAGTGTGCACCGGGTTAACCTAGCTTCGGCGAGGTAAGACGAAGGGGGATGCGAGTAGTTGGAGTCGCCAGGCAGCATGAGGTTAGGCGCTTGGAGGGAGTCTGGTCGGCAGAGTCGCATTTGTTGACCAGGTCTTCGGGGTAGAAATGAAGAAACTACTGTACATCCTTCTGTCGATTGTGGCGGCTGGCTTTTTGTCCTGCGGCGGCAGTAGCAGCAGTGGGCCGAACCCGGCC
>CAZDYZ010000063.1:0-1949 GCA_964509525.1 uncultured Acidobacteriaceae bacterium | reverse complement strand
CTTGCGAGCGGAATGAAACTTCTGGAATTTCAGCAAGCAAGTCCTTCGGCAGCAAGGATGTTGTGCGGGTGCCGCCTAGAGTCGCGATGCAGTGACTTGCGCGGACTTTTGCAGCTGAAGTGCCGAATCGCGTTTGGTGTCGCTGCCGATGCTCGACACGTCGTAGTAGAATTGAAGCATATATGGCCCGGGATCCTGGATCTGCTTCGCAGCAAACGCCTGCTTGGTCTACACCTCCCCCTCCACACCGGGCTCATCGACCACATTTGCGGCGGTAGCTGGCGCGAGCAGATCCCAGCTGCCAACCCGCTTCAGGTTCACTTTCGTTCCCCCAACTTTGTCTATTGTCAGCCCCACCGTTGTCGGCCCCGGCACGGCAAGGGAAAGCAAGAGCTAAAGTCACACGGCAAGGTATATGTTCGTTATAGACCGTAAATCGGCGGTGACGTACCATCCAGTTGGTCGCGTGCTGGACTCTATACCGAGGCTCTCTAACTTCTCCTTGACCGGCAAGCGCACCCGGGCGGGCCCGAGCGACCAGGCCCGACTCCTCCAGGGCCATGGTACCGGGCCTGCCCGCATTCATGGGTGTGCTCTGCACGTTTCCGAGCGCTAAGCTCTCGGACTTCAGAATCGATCTACCCGTAGATCGTCGCTAGCCGGCGGAATTCACCATGCGATCGTCTGTCTGTATTTTGAGAAGAGCGTCTTGGCATGCCCCAACCGGAAAGCGGCTCGCATCGAACGGGAGCATCTCCTAGACTTCCCGAGGCGCATTCTTCAACCCCAGGAAAAATTTCGCACGTAACGCAGCCGCCGATGAATGGGCGCATAGGGATCCGATGCACTAATTCGACGCCTTCACAGCGGCCGCGATGTCATATTTCGAGGTTTGACAAGAGGCCATGGGCGCTCCGGTTGATGCTGGTTAGCGCACACTATTGACACCTACGAGCTCTCGGGTTTACAGCAAATCCGAGGGCTCTGGAGAAAGAAGCCCCGGCGACTTTGCGCTGTGAGTGGTCGCGACGGTCTCCGTCATCGCAGCTGGTTTTCAGCGTGACGCTCAGAACGCCATAGATTGTTGGTTCGACCGTATTGCGACGCGGTTCCAACAACATCGTTCGGGAAATGCCGTGACCGTTTCCGCTTCGTGACAACGGAAGCGAAGTCGTAGGGGCCTGCTTGTTCGTCAGTGCCGCAGTCAGATGCTGAAGCGATGTTCGGCAATGTCGCGGCCAAAATTTTCTAAAAGGACAGCGTAGGTGGAGACGCAAGAAACGCCCGCGACCCAGGGAACAGTGTCCTTCTCCCGCGTGGACCGCTCGACGCTGCTGGTCACATTTGCCGGACCGTGGCATCTGAAGCAGGATGTTCCCTCGGCCAGCATCGTTCAGAGCCAACTCCGCTCTTCTCCGCCAATCCGGCAGGTGTCGTTTGATACTTCGCATCTGACTACCTGGGACAGTGGCCTGGTTGCGTTCCTGGTCAAAGCCAGCGAGTTCTGTCGTGCCGACCACGTGGAGCAGGATCGCCAAGGGCTGCCGGCGGGACTGAGACGCCTGCTCGAACTGGCCGAAGCGGTCCCAGAAAAGAAAGACGCCCGGAGCGCCCCCGCGACGGCTGGTATTTTCACACGCCTGGGCGACGCCACCATCGGCTATGGGTTGTCGGTCCGTGAATTCATGGCGTTCCTCGGGGACCTGACGGTTACCTTCTGGCACTTCTTCACTGGTAAGGCCCGTTATCGAAGAGTCGACCTGCTCGAAGCCATCAGAGATTGCGGCGTGAATGCCGTCGGCATCGTCTCCCTCATCGCGTTCCTGGTTGGTGTCATTCTCGCCTTCATGGGCGCGGTTCAGCTCGCCCAGTTTGGCGCGGCGATCTACGTGGCCGATCTCGTCTGCATCGGGATGACCAGAGATATGGGCGCGATCATGGCGGCCATT
>CAZDYZ010000062.1:0-2431 GCA_964509525.1 uncultured Acidobacteriaceae bacterium | reverse complement strand
CGCGCACAAATTCGGCTTGAATACGTTCGCGATCTGTCGGTCTCAAGACGCCGACGTTGTCAATACATGACGATTGCCCATCGGTATTTCATCGTCGGAGGCGCCGGATTTATTGGCAGCCACTTCACCGACCGGCTCCTGGCAGACCTCTCCGTCACGTCGGTGACCCTGTACGACAATTTCTCGTCGGGCCGGGAGTGGCATTACGCGCAACATTGCAGCGATTCCCGGTTTCGCGTGGTTCGCGGCGACGTCAAAGATCTTGAACTTCTAACGACCGCCATGCAGGGCCACGACGTCGTGATCCACCTCGCTTCTAATCCTGACATCGCAAAGGCAGCGATTGAGCCCGATATCGATTTCCGCGAAGGGACGAATCTGACCAACAACGTTGTCGAGGCCATGCGGCGAACAGGAACAACGACGATTCTTTACGCATCGGGCAGCGGAGTTTATGGTGACCTGGGCGAGACAGAGGCAAACGAAGATTATGGTCCGCTAGTTCCGATCTCCACCTATGGCGCGAGCAAACTGGCCGGCGAAGCGCTCATCAGCGCCTACTGCCACATGTTCGATTTCACCGGTCGTGTCTTCCGTTTTGGCAACGTGGTAGGTTCGCGGCAAACGCATGGCGTTGGCTTTGATTTTCTGCGTCAATTGCTGGCGAACCCGCACAAGCTGCGCATTCTGGGCGATGGCACGCAGAGTAAGCCGTACATTCATGTAAGCGATGTTATAGATGCCGTATTGTTGGCGGCAGAACGTTCGCCAGACAGCTTTGCTGCCTACAACGTCGCTACCGGCGACTATATCACGGTCACGGAGATCGCACACCTGGCCGTAGAATGCTTGGGACTCAACCCACATCAGGTCGAGTTCGAGTACACAGGGGGCGACCGCGGGTGGAAGGGCGACGTGCCCGTCGTGAGGCTGAATACGGACCGGATTCGCTCGCTAGGTTGGACCTGCCAGGCCGGCTCCCGGGAGGCGCTGCGAAGTTCAATGATGTCTATGTTGCCAAGCTTGGAGGCTCGGCGATTATAAGGTTTGGAGGTACTGTGAATTCGTCGACCCAGGACGATTGGAACCAGCACTGGGAGGACTACAGCAACGCTACCGAAGAGAACCCTGCCCAGGCGTACCGTCGCACCCTTATCTTCTCTTTGCTCGGACTGCACAGTTCTGGCGCGGGGGTTCGCCTGCTGGACATTGGCAGCGGGCAAGGAGATATGGCGGCCGCAGTTCGCATGAAGTTCCCTTCTGCCGAAATACTGGGTCTGGAACTAAGTCAGTGCGGAGTGGAGATCGCAAGAAGGAAAGTTCCTAGCGCGCAATTTGTCCAACGCAACCTCCTGAAGCCAGCCACAATCCCTGCCGAGCAGCGAAATCGAGCTACGCATGCCGTCTGCTCTGAGGTGATCGAACACGTGGAGGATCCCGTGCAGCTCTTGCGCAATGCCCAGGAGTACATGCGCCCGGATTGCTTGCTCGTTCTCACCGCGCCCGGTGGTCCTATGTCCGAATTCGACAAGGATATTGGCCATCGCAAACACTATCGAGCGGATGAAATTGAGAAGCTGTTCCGAAAGGCAGGATTTGTCCCGGAGTATGTAGGGAGAGCTGGGTTTCCATTCTTCAATCTCTACCGGTGGGTGGTCATTCTGCGCGGAAAGAAGCTCATTGGGGATGTGAGTGCTCATCGGAATGCGCCCTTATCCCCCTTGGCGCAGATGGTTATGTCCGCTTTTCAATTTCTTTTTCGAATGAACCAAAGTGCTTCACGCTGGAGCTGGCAGATGATCGTTAAAGCTTGGCTCCAGAGCACAAAATTCTCGTTGACCTCGGCATGAACTTCACCGAAGCACGCAAGTCCGCAAGTATCCTGTTCCTTGGTCTGTTCCTCTGTTACCTTTCCCTCTCGCCAGCTTCGATGGTGGGCCGGGGCTATGCCGATGAGGAGATGGACTCGGGGCTCCGGATGCTTTCGGTTGTAACCGCCTGGCTGAAGGGGAAGCCGCTGCCCCCGATGGTTTGGTCTCGGCACGGACCCATACCGATCCTGCTTGATCTTCCTCTTCTCAAGCTGGGGAAACTGTTTGTGTCGCCGGATTTCATGCTGTCATTCTCTCCCATACTGTTCACGGCTGGACTGCTGACGATCCTGTATCTCTGGTTGCGAAAGTTGTGTTCTCCCGCCATGAGTCTCTTCCTGACTTTGACCGCAGCCTTCGGCACAATGATTTGGCCTTACGCATATATCGGCCTCGAAACCAAGCAATCTTTCTTCATTTTGCTGGCAGCATATCTTGCGCTCGCTGCCGGGAAAATACGCTCCTGGACACGGCTACTTCTGTTTGCCGCGACCTGCGGTCTTGCTATGACCGTGAAGTCAACAGGAATTATCCTCTCGCCGGTGATTGCTTATCTGGTG
>CAZDYZ010000061.1:0-2504 GCA_964509525.1 uncultured Acidobacteriaceae bacterium | reverse complement strand
AACCGGCTGGCCGGACCATGCTCGGTCTGCGGCCGCCGCTCCTTCTGCCCGCTCTGCAACTGCTGAGCCCGAATCTTCTTGCTGTATCCCCAACTAACCCGGAACTGCTGCGCCAACTCCTGCAAGCTCCCTCGGCCTGCTTCGTACGCTTCCAGAATCTTGCAGCGCAAATCGTCCGAATACTCTCGCGGCATGGATGGTTTTGCAGAGATCGCCGTCCCTACCCTATCCCCAATTCACCTTCCGGGATATAACTTCCAAGGAACTGCTTTTAGTTGTCGATCGAACGCTGTGGTTGCGGTAGGTATTCAACCGAGTCTCGACGTTTCTGGCGAATCCCAGAGGTGCTCCTCGGACATCGGCATCAATTTTCTCCTCAGGAAGCCTTCGCAGGCCAATGCGAAGCTTGTTCTCCTGACCGGAGAAACGCCGTTCATCTCGTCATCAGTTTCTTTGAGACTGAGCCCGGCAGGACTTGTCTTCATCCGAAATTCACTGTTATGTAACGGACTTGTAACAAACGCAGGGTACAAGCAAATGGGAATTCACTTCTGGCAAAATACGGGAGGAAACTACGTGCTTCGCTCTCTCAGGGTGTTCTTGTGCCTCTTTGTGCTTGCGAGCTGCGCCTCTGCGCAGACAACCCTCAATGGTGCTGGCGCCACCTTTCCGTATCCCATTTATTCCA
Source organism: uncultured Acidobacteriaceae bacterium (assembly GCA_964509525.1). Lineage (GTDB taxonomy): Bacteria > Acidobacteriota > Terriglobia > Terriglobales > Acidobacteriaceae > Bog-257. The sequence continues at coordinate 1,816 of CAZDYZ010000061.1, read as the reverse complement.
AGTGGTTCAGCGAGTACCACACTCTTCATTCCGATATCCAGATCAATTATCAGTCTATCGGCAGTGGCGGCGGCATTCGCCAGGTACAGGCGGGTACGGTTGATTTCGGCGCCAGCGATGCACCGATGAGTGACGAGCAGATCACACAATCGAAGGTCAAAGTAGTGCACGTTCCAACAGTGCTGGGCGCGGTCGTACCAGCGTATAACATTAGCGGTGTGAGCACCGATGTGAAGTTCACACCCGAAGCCTTAGCCGGAATTTTTCTAGGCAAGATCAGCAAATGGAATGACCAGGCGATCACCTCGACTAACCCGGGGGTACATTTTCCTGACCAGAACATCACCGTGATCCACCGCTCTGATGGCAGCGGCACGACCTATGTCTTCACTGACTATCTCTCGAAAGTGAGTAAGCAGTGGGCCGACTCAGTGGGGCGGAATACTTCCGTGAAGTGGCCTGTGGGCATCGGCGGTAAAGGCAACGAGGGCGTGGCTGGCTCGATTCGCCAGTTGCCGGGCTCCATCGGCTATATTGAGCTGATTTACGCACTTCAGAACAAGATTCCCTATGGCGCCGTGGAGAACTCGTCAAAGAATTTCATCAAGGCCAGTCTGGAGTCGACCACGGCGGCTGCGGCCGGGGTTAAGATGCCGGCTGACTTCCGGGTCTCCATCACCAATCCTCTAGGCAAGAACGCCTATCCGATTGCTAGCTTTACTTGGCTGCTGATTCCTACGCATCCAGCCGATGCCAACAAGGGCAAGATCCTGAAGGACTTCCTCTACTGGATGCTGGACAAAGGCCAGACTATGGTGGAAGCACTGTCATACGCTCCGCTAACCAAGGATGCAGTGGAGAAGGAGAAGGCAGCGATCAGCTCCCAGATACATTAAGCAACCACTTGCCAAAAAGGGGTAATGGCTCAACGCATTCTTAAGTATGGTTGCTGACCGCCACATACAAAGAGGTGCCATTTTGTAACATCTTTGTAACCCATGCCTGATAGCGTCGATCCTATGAACCCGCCGGAACCCTTGGGCCAGCTCCAAAAACCTGTCACCGGTACTCCTCAATTGGTGTCGGGCGAGCGGCAAACCAAGCCTGCGATAGCCGCCGGGGTCCTGCAGAAGATCCGACAGACTCACCCTCGCAGCAGCCGGATTCCAGACGAAGTATTCCAATGGATCATTGTGCTCAGCGCGATCTCCGTATTTGCAATCGTGCTGCTGGTGGTTTGGGAACTGGTGGATAAGTCCAAGCTGTCACTGCACCAGTTCGGAATTCAATTCTTCTACGGACATGACTGGGACCCGGTCAACGATAGCTTTGGCGCTTTGCCTTTTGTCTACGGCACACTGGTCTCGTCGTGCCTGGCCTTGTTCTTGGCTGTGCCGCTTTCTATCGGCGTAGCGGTGTACATCACCGAGATGTGCCCCCCGGGGTTGCGAGCGATCATTTCGTTCCTGGTGGAATTACTGGCGGCTATTCCGAGCGTGATTTATGGATTGTGGGGCATTTTCGTGCTAGCTCCCCTGCTGCGCGCATACGTTCAGCCATTCCCGTCCAGCCCAGGGTCTTGGTATGCTGGCAGCGGGCGTTATTCTGGCAATCATGGTAGTACCCGTGATTGCGTCCATTACCCGCGAGGTGATGTCGGCCGTCCCACAGAACCAGCGTGAGGCAGTGCTGGCGCTGGGCGCGACACGCTGGGAAATGATCCGCATAGGGGTCCTGCGCAATGCGCGCATTGGCATTGTGGGTGGGGTCATCCTTGGGTTGGGCCGGGCACTAGGAGAGACGATGGCTGTGACCA
>CAZDYZ010000060.1:0-2709 GCA_964509525.1 uncultured Acidobacteriaceae bacterium | reverse complement strand
CGGAAGCACTCCGCGGGTGACAGGTCCTGCTTGAGCACGTGGGCGGGGTACTGAATCTTTCCACACCCGGCGCAGGCCAGGTTGCAGCGGAAGAGCGGCTCGAGCATCAGCACCAGCGGATAGCGCTTGCGGCCCTTGATCTTTTGCTTCAGGACGTACGTGGCGACCGTCCACATCTGGGAAACAGGAACAGCCATGCAGCAAAACCTCGCCTGAACTCGTGCAACGACCAACTGCCCCTGGAATCGCGTGCCAACACGACCCGCTTGGGGGTATGATACAGAACGAGAACGCGAACTCTCTTTCGCTTTTACAGCAACTTGTGGGATTATGTCAATGAGTCAACCATGGAAGAGGCGTTAGATGCCCCTTAAGAATCAAGTTGATGCGCTTTATAAGGAGAATGGAGCCCGGGTCACGGCCCGCCGTTTGCCCGTACAGGGACGCAGTCTTCGGACGCTGCAGCGCGTTCTTGACGCAGCCAGCGCTCTGCTTGAACAAATGCCCCTGGAGGATGTCACGACAACCCGGGTCGCTGCAGAAGCGGGGCTGTCAATCGGTGCCCTGTATCGATTCTTTCCCGATAAACAAAGCATCATTGACGCAATTGCCGTACATCACGTCGAGCAATTCCGCAGTTCGCTGGAAAAAACAGTTTTGAAAACGCTTGAGAGCGAGTTTTTGCATTTGGAAACGTTCGACCCGGCCAAGGTCCTCGACAGCGTGGTGGATGCTTACGTGGTCTATCTCGATGCGCACCCCGATTTCCGAACGATTTCGTTTGGCCGCCACATCAGTGCGGCTGTCAGAGAGCGTGAGGTGTCTCCGGATGTTGGACTCCCCGCCTTGCTGAAGAACTTCATGCTGGAACAGCTCGGTATCCCTAATACGCCAGGGCTCGACCTGAGGCTGCGTGTTGTAAGTGAGGCTGGCGAGCGTCTGATCTCCTACGCTTATGAGCAGCCCACTCGTGAAGATCGCAACCAGGTGATCACCGAGATGAAGCGAATGCTGGCAACCTACCTTTTCCCATCCCTGGCTGGGAGCGCCACCCTCTGACGCTCTTCCGAAATTCGATGCTGAACCGGCGGGAGCACTCGCACTGCTTGGCCAGCTGGCCTTGCGCAACAGAAGCTGGTAGCTGTGGAGCCGACGACAGAAAATGGCGCCGACCTGCCCGTAAGCTATCGCGTTCCTCCGCCAGATGCACGTGTCGGTGACGCTCGCGCAACAGATGTGTGGGGGTAGCTATCACTGCTAGCGGCAGTGGAGTCATGAGATCAGATTCTACCCACATCGAAAACCAAAGCTGCAGAAACGCTCAGAAGTACCTTTTCAAAATCATGAACGCCAACAACCTCGACATTAGGGTTCCTCGCCGTACAACCCAATGGCCTGATACCACGGCTCGGATTGCCGTTTCTCAGGTGGGTGTGCTCCTTTCAATTACCCTGTCGATGAGGGCACAATTCTCATCAATCTTTGACCAATCTCATCTGCTATTTCGATACGAAAGCAGTAGCTTCCGAATGACAAATCCGGCTATCAGCATCGCCCGGGGACCGTCACGAAAGCTTTACGAATTCTTTACGCACGATTTATTCGCACTTTATGCCGGCTGATATCGAATCTTAGGAAGCGCGAGAAGCGCAGAAGGGGACGTCGAGGAAGATATGTCAGCCCAGGAAGTTTTCGTCCAGCAGTTTGCCAGATTGTTCCATCACTATAGCGAAGCATTGTCGCCTGCGGAAGCGACCGCCGCTGAGCCGCAGCTCGAATCGTGGAATGCGGTTCCCTGCAACGAGCGCAACCGGCTGGTTGCGGCGGCGAGTTTGGCGATTCTCGAACTGGAAACCAAACCAGTCGACTTGGAGGACTCACGGCGCTATTTCGCGAAGCCGGGCGCAGCGGAGTGGGGATGCTGAACGAGTTTATACGAGCAGCGCGACTCTGGGCTGGGCAGACTCCGTCTGCCATGCTGAGAGCCAGCTTTGCGCCTGTGTCCCGATTGCTGTCAGTAATAAAGCGTCTCGACCCTTGGGGCGTATCAAAGTAATGCCCAGGAAGCTGCCTTAGACGTGTTGTCTGGAGGTCCATGTGGCAACCGCAAAGACGAATCACCTATCAGCCCTGTCAATGTTTGCCATTCGGCCTGCCCTTACTGAAGCCAGACTGCTGACAGCCAAGCGTGCAGGCGACGCAGTGTACGTTGCGACGCTCGCCGAGGAGTTGCGCACGATCGAGGGAAAAATCGCTGCGATGGAAAAAGAGAAGCATCTAGGCCTGCAAGGCGCTCCCCAAGGACCGTCTCAGGGACCGGCAACAAGCCAAGCGGAAGATGAGTGGAACGCTGATTGGATCCGTGCGAAGTCTGGCGAGTTGGATTGGCGTCTCCGCCGCATTCGAGCATTCAAGCAATGAACCGTAGAGTTTGAAGGTACCCAGCTCTCGGGAGGGGCTGAGAGCGCAGTCAGGAACTCGTCCTGGCAGAACTACCTTGGGCGGATGCCTTCTTGTCCGCGCAACACTCGAGAGTCGACGTGGCAAATTTGCCAGCCAAGCAAGGGTTCACGATCACTTCGCCTTTCGTTGAAATCGCATGCCGGCACCGACTTGGCTCCCTGGGTTATCTCTGTTGCTGCAACCCTGGCATACAGAATACAAGAGCAATCGGCATAGGGGAGCGGGTCGCCCCGCCTCCCCTGCCAC
>CAZDYZ010000059.1:0-2812 GCA_964509525.1 uncultured Acidobacteriaceae bacterium | reverse complement strand
TCTCTCGCAGGCGTTTTATCCCCTCACCATGCCGCTCACGGTCGGACCGGGGTCGATCGCGGTCGCCCTCACCCTGGGCAGCAACCTGCATGAGGAGAGCCATCTGCAATTGATTGTGAGCGCTCTGGCGGCGGTGATCGGAATCCTGCTGATCGCTGTGACCATCTTTCTGTGTTATCGATTTTCGGACAAACTGGAAACGCTCCTGGGCCCCACCGGCACAAGCATCCTGATTCGTTTGTCGGCCTTCATCTTGGTCTGCATCGGCATTCAGATCATGTCTAATGGCCTGGGGGATTTTTATCAGGTTATTACCCACACGAAGTAGCACTGCTTTCGTACAATGAAATTGGTATGAGTGCTTGGGCCAAATGTCTTGTCGCACTGCTGTTAATCATCTCGACTACCGCTTGCTCGCATAAACCAGCCGGCCAACGTTACCAAATACAAGGCCGCGTGGTTGCCATCGATTCCGGTACCCGCCTGCTGACGATTGCCCACCAGGACATTCCAGGCATGATGGAAGGAATGACCATGCCATTCCTGGTGAGTGAACAGGACGTATGGATTTTCAAGTCTATCGCTCCTGGCGACCAGGTTCATGCGACTGTGGTACTTACCGACCACGCCGAGTTACAGGAAGTCACCTTCAGCCGAGCGAGCGACACCGAGAGCAAAGGAACTTCCGCGCTTCGCCTTCCACAGCGCGGGGACGAGGTGCCCAACTTCGCACTGATTAACCAGAACGGCAAGGCCATCGAACTCCACCAATTCCGCGGCAAACCGCTGCTGCTGACCTTCATCTACACGCGATGCCCATTTCCCGACTACTGCCCGCGGATGAGCAACAACTTCTCCCAGATCATGCAGCAATTACTGAAGAACCAGAAAGCGTTCCCCCAGACGCAGCTGCTCAGCATCAGCATCGATGCTCAGAATGACACCCCGGCGGTACTACGCAGATATGGCGAAAGCTATGCCGGCCGTGTCGATCCCAAGTTCGCACACTGGGAGTTCGCCACCGGGTCACCGGAGCAAGTCCGGCAAGCCGCTCAGTTTTTTGGCCTCACATACAGCCAAAAGGACGGCCAGATCATTCACTCTTTGGCCACAGCTTTGATCGGCAAAGATGGCAAACTGATCAAGATATACTGGGGAAACGGGTGGACCCCCGAGGAGGTCACTGCGGATTTCATCACCGCTGCGGGCGTGTGACGGCTTGATGTAGCGTGTAAGCAGTCGTCCGCACTAGGGAGCAAGGAGCTTGCATGGCCGAGACCAGCAATCCGGTTGCACGATTGAACGAGCTGATCAGGGGTGTTGAGTTTGCGATGTTGACCACCGTTCGGCCGAATGGAAATCTGCACAGTTGCCCCATGGCAAGTCAGGGGGTCGACAGCGATGGTGTGCTTTGGTTTCTCAGTGACAACAATACCCAGAAGGTCCAGGCCATCAAGAGTAACCCGCGCGTGAACCTCGCCTATTCTGACTCGCTCACGCAACGCTATGTTTCCGTCACTGGTCGCAGCGAACTGGTACGCGACCACGTCAAGGCAAAGCAGTTGTGGAACTCTCTGTACCAGAACTGGTTTCCCAAAGGTCTCGAGGACCCAGAACTCATTCTGCTGAAGGTGCATATTCTGGATGTCGAGTACTGGGACGGCTCCGCGGGACGGATGCTGCACCTCACAGGCTTCGCCATATAGCCTAAGCAGTGATATCGTCTGTTTCCGTGACCTCCGACAAACGCATCGCAGTTATTCCTGGAGACGGTATTGGCAGGGAAGTCATTCCCACCGCCATCGAAGTCATTCGTGCCAGCGGCGCGCCCGTTGCCTTTACTACCTTCGACTGGGGCGCGGATCGCTACCTCGCTGACGGCACCACGATACCGCCGGACGCCTTCCAAATGCTGGGGCGCGATTTCGACGCTGTTTTCGTTGGCGCCCTCGGTGATCCGCGCGTGCCCACCAACATCCACGCCAGGGAAATTCTCCTGGGCATGCGCTTCAAAATGGACCTGTATGCCAACGTCCGTCCGGTTCACCTGCTCGACGTCTCCTTGTGTCCACTGAAGAACGCCACGCCTGAGGATGTCAACTTTACCGTCATCCGTGAAAACACCGAGGGGGTATACATGGACATGGGTGGCAACTTCAAGTTCGGAACCCCAGATGAGGTTGCCACGCAGGAAGACATCAATACGCGCAAGGGCGTGGAGCGCGTCATCCGCTTTGCCTTCGAGTTTGCGCTCTCCCAGGGTCGGAGGAAGGTCTTGATGTCCGACAAGTCCAACGTGATGAGCTTCGCCGGCGGCCTTTGGCAGCGCGTGTTCAAAGAAGTCGCAAACGAGTTTCCCTCGATCCAGTCGCAGCACTTGTATGTGGACGCGCTCTGCCTGCAGATGCTGCGTGAGCCACGCTCACTTGAGGTAATTGTCACGAACAACATGTTTGGCGACATCATTACCGACCTGGCCGCTGCACTGCAGGGCGGGCTTGGCATGGCAGCCAGTGGCAACATTCATCCCGGGCGCACCTCGATGTTCGAGCCGGTGCATGGTTCTGCACCGCCGATTGCGGGCAAGAACATCGCCAACCCGATGGGCGCGATTCTTGCCGGGGGAATGATGCTGGCGCATGTGGGCCTGAATGTTGAGGCGGGAAAGATTGAAAACGCAGTCCTCGAAGCCGTCAGGGCAGGGAAGACGACGGTTGACGTCGGAGGCACGCTGGGCACGCGTGAGTGCGCGGCATGGATCGCGGAGAGGGTGGCGAAGTAATGCCGGTCTGCCGTCGGTTCTCACAAACTG
>CAZDYZ010000058.1:0-4051 GCA_964509525.1 uncultured Acidobacteriaceae bacterium | reverse complement strand
TGTCGCAGGACCGGCATTTCGATGCGCGCTCCAGAAGAACGTGGAGTTGTCCTTCGCCGGTTACCGCATAGCGCCGCACGATAGCGGACTGTTTCTCAATCCGTTCCTCTTCCACGTGCGCGGCGTACAACTGAAATAGATCATCGAGCGCGGCGCATCTGGCGCGGATCTCGCGCCGCAATGCCACCAGGGGATCACGGTGGTTAAAGAGGTACTCCACGACAGTCGAAACGAGGGCCAGGGTCGACGCGGCGCCCATCGCCCACATGGAAATGTGCAGAATCTTCTCGGCGCGAATTTTGTACTCCCAAAGGGAAATCACCATGTACGTCAGGATTCCGAAGGCCATCGGAAAGGCCGGAACCGCGCTCGTCCGGATGAAAAAGGAGGCGACAAACGTAAACACGGCAAGCCCCACCACGCGCGCCACGGGGTGGTTCCCCGTGGCGCCTACGAGCACCAGGGCGGCCACGGTTCCCAGGGCCGCCCCGCACAGACAAGTAAAGAGGTCCTTGAAGCACTGAGACGGCGTCTCGCGCGAGACCAAAAACAAAAAGAACAGCGCTGGCGGGACATAGCCAATGGGGCACTGGAGAATCAAGAGCACCAGCGCGGTCAGTGCGGAAGTCAAAGCGAAACGCAGAGATCCCGCCATCCGGCCAGGAACGGGCGCCATCTCCCGCCAAAAGCGATCCAGTTCTGAAACATTTTCCGCGCTGAAGAGTGACACGGTTCGTTATCTCACAATCGTGGTGGCTGTCTCTCCGATTCGAAACAGGACAGGATCCGGGTTTTGGACGCGAATGCGCACGGGAAAACGTGCGGCGATGTGCACCCAGTTCAAAGTGTGCTCGATGTCAGGAAGGCCGTTACTTAATCGGCTATCGTCTGGCGCAACGCCAAAGCCGAGGCTTTCCACGATTCCGTCAAAACGCTTTGAGGGCTCACTCATCACGTAGACGTCGACGTGCTTACCCGGTCGAATCGACTTCAACTCAGATTCCCGGTAGTTGGACACGACATACCACGTGCGATTGTCGATGAGAGTAAAAATCGGCGCACCGGGTTTTGCATATTCCCCTTCGGAGATATTGAGGTTTGTTACATATCCGTCGAATGGCGCCGTGACGGTACAGCGCTCCAGGTTGAGCTGTGCATCACTGACCTTCGCAGCCTTAGCTGGCCTCTGCGCCATCAGGGTGTCGAGAATCTCCACCGCATGTACGCTTTGCTCTAAGCGAGCCCGCGAGGCGTCGACCGATATCTTCGATTCCTCGTGGGCGAATTGCGCCTGGCTTTCGTTCGCCAGGGCCTGCTGAAGCGCTGACTGAGCCTCCTCATAATTGCGGTCCGCGATCTGCGACTTGGTGCGGCTTTCGTCCACCTGCTCCGGAGTTACATATTGTTTTGCCAGCAACGGTTCAATACGCCTCAGGTTGCTGGCAGCGAGTGTCTTCTGGGCCTCGGCCGACTCGAGTGCTGCCCGCGCCCGCTCCACTGCCGCAGCAGCCGCTTCCACGCTGCTCTCGCGCACCTTGGTCTGGGTCTTGGAACTGCTCACGCCCGCTCGCGCCGCACTGACCGCACTATTCTCGGCTGCGATTCTGCGCTGGGCGTCGACGATCTGAGCCTCGAGGAGCCGCTGATCGGCAAGCGCCTGACTCAGTGCATATTGATAAGAACGAGGGTCGATGGCGAACAACAAGTCGCCACGATGCACGAAGGCATTGTCTTTGACGGCGAGAGTGACCAGGCGGCCACTGACTTCAGGTGCGAACTGGACGTAGTTCGCGCGTACGCTCGCGTCGTCAGTCCGGGGATGTCGATTCAGATTCCACAACACCATTCCTCCTGCAAGGATGGCAACTACAAGGACAGCCAAACATGTCTGGAAAGCTTTCGACCGGATTAGTGATAGAGCGCTATTCATCGTACAACCTCGCCTATGCAAAAAGAATGAGCCAAAGCAAACAGGTGATTGCCACTGCGATGCCTGGATAGAAGACAACTAATGGACCCAGCTTCTTCTCCAATCCGCGGCGAACTAGTTCCCGCCGTATCAGGCCGGTAATAATGAGAGCTGCGATAATGCAGAACATCCATGCCGGAAAGAAAGACCCTATCACCTCGACGGAGGGAGCCCTAGAGCAGCCGCTGCATCCCATCATTGCGAAACAGAGTGAAAAGCTTTTAATAGGTTCGCGCACAGGCATGATCCCCCTTCTTCTACCCTTAAGGGCTCTTAGTGCCGGGTTGAGCCGCCGGCGGCTGCTGACGCAGGAGGTTTCCCGTTGTATAGTCAAGGTCGGCTGCATCAATCCGGACTGCGGACCGCGACTGCACCTGCGCCAGCCGGGCCTGGGCGAGCTGATTCTCCGCCGTCACTAAATCGACCAGGTTCTTCACGCCGTACTTATAAGCGTCAAGGGTCGCGTCGTAAGAAGTGCTTGCGGAAGTAAGCAGCGTTTCCGCCGCTTCGTGCTGACGTACGGCAGTTCGGAACTGCACATAGGCAACCCACACCTCACGGCCGATGGCGTCTTCTTTCTCACGTTTTTCATCCTGAGCTTCGCGACGTTTCGAATCGGCCAGGTGAACTACGTTTCTTCGCAATCCGCCGTCGAAAATAGTCCAGCGGGCAGTCAGGCCCACGCCCCACACGGTTTGATTCGCATGACCGAGGGGATTTGGGCCGGCAACATTGATGGTCGGCCAAACTGATTGTTGAGCCGCATACGCGCCGAGGTGAATGGTAGGTTTGTATTCGGCTTTCGCAACTTTGAGTTCCTCAGTCGCCGCCTGGAGCTTCTGGGAAATCGCGCGCAAATCCGGTCGTTGTTGCATCGCCGTTTGCACGAGGTTTGCAGTCGACTCGGCAACTTCGGTCGGTAAAGGCACTCCGGCCGGTTCTTCGACGAGTATGGCGTCGGATGGCTCGACGCCGATGGTCTCTCGCAGCACAACACGAGCTGCGTCTACCGCACCAATACTCGCTTGAAGATCGTAATTGGCCTGTGCAGTGGCAGCTCTGGCGTTCAGCACATCAGGCAGAGTAGACCTGCCGTTGGCGAGCGCGGCCTCGGCAGCATCCTGCGTGGTCCGCGCAGTTTTGACAATCTGACGTGATGCTGTCAGCCGCTCTTGAGCGGTGATGAGGCTGTAATAGGCGGTTACAACGCGAAAGGCTACGTCCTGATTAGTTCGTTGGAATGAGGCCGCGGCAGCTAAACGAAGCGCTTTGCTGGCCTCCAGTCTGCCGCCGCGCCTTCCGAAGTCATAGACGTTGTAGTGCAACTCCACGCCCGACTCCACAACTGGAAGCTCAATTAGGAAGTATCCGCGCGGCGCACCTAGCGGCTCGGGCCACGGCTCGATGACACGCTGGTCTCCAGAGAGCGCCAGAGCCGCCAAATGTGGGAAGTAATCACTGCGCGCGATTCCCAGAGCATTGGCCGCCTGCTTGGCTGCTTCCCAGGAAATACGTGTCCGTGGATTGTTGGTTTCTGCAATATCTATTAGTTCCTCCAGGCGGTAAGGTTTGGTTGGATCGATTTCCGCCTTGCCCATCGGCACGCTGCTTTGTGCTGTGCAATGCGCCGCGTCTTGCAGCGAAGTGAGAGAGCCTTGGCATTGAGCCGTTGTTATTTTGTCTCCTGCGGATAGTAAACCTAGGATAATGGCGCCCCGAGCAAAACCTCGTAGTACAGAAAGGTGTCCGCGGCGGACCAGCTTCGTCTCCTCCCCAGGCATAGTGATAAGAAACCTGGACATGGCTCAACGTCCCTCCACCTGAACGTTCGCGGGTTTGGGAACGACGGGAGTTCCGTCCTTCACCTTCTCCACTCCCTGCACGATGACCTGGTCGCCTGGCTGCAAGCCATCGTCTATCACCCACATCGTTCCAACCTTCTCCCCGGCCTTGACCGGGCGAATAATCGCTTTGTTATCGGGACCCAAAAGCGCAACCTGCCACCCTCCCTGAAGTTCCTTCACCGCGCTCTGCGGCACCAGCAGGGCATGTTTTTTTATACTTGTCTGTATGCGAACGCGC
>CAZDYZ010000057.1:0-3594 GCA_964509525.1 uncultured Acidobacteriaceae bacterium | reverse complement strand
GCCGCTAAGTATCGCAATGCTGGCACCGTTGAGTTCCTGTACGAGGCGAATCGGCAGCGCTTCCTCTTCATGGAGATGAACACGCGGCTGCAAGTCGAGCATCCGGTAACGGAGTGCACGACCGGCGTCGATCTGGTGAAGCTTCAGATCCAGGTTGCGCGCGGTGAGCCGCTCGCAGGAGATCCACCGGAGACGAAAGGCCACGCCATCGAAGTGCGGCTGAACGCGGAAGATCCGGAGAACGGATTCTCGCCATCACCAGGTGTCGTCGAGCGTTTCAGGGTCCCAACCGGGCCGGGAGTGCGAACCGACACCGGGGTGGAAGAAGGCGACAACGTTCCTTCGGAATTCGACTCGATGGTCGCCAAGATCATCGCTTTTGGCCGCAATCGCGACGAAGCCATCTGCCGGCTGCAGCGTGTGTTGAGCGAAAGCGTAGTCGTGCTGAAAGGGGGGACGAGCAACCGTTCCTTCCTAATGGAGTTGCTTAGCCGCGCGGATGTAAAGCGCGGTGAGGTAGACATAGGCTGGCTGGATCGACTGGCCGCGAAGAATGAGCACCTCAGCCGGATTAAAGCTGAGATTGCGCTCGTGCAGGCAGCGATCGAAGCCTATGAAGCTGAACTACGGGTCGAGCAGACCCAGTTCTATGCTTCGGCGTTGCGCGGCCGGCCGGAGGTTCGTAGCGAAGTCGGGCATCGCATCGAATTACGTTATCGTGATCACTCCTATTCGACCAAGGTTGATCGTCTTGGTCTGCAGCAATACCTGTTGGAGGTCGACGGCTCGCGAGTCGACGCTCAACTGGAACGCCTTGGGCGATTCGAGTACTGGCTCACAGTTCTCGGACACCGCTATCACATTGTCTCGGTCGAGCAGGGATCCGGATATCGGATCGAGGTGGATGGAGTTTCCCATCGCATCGATCGAGACGAGGGCGGCGTTGTGCGGGCCCCTTCGCCAGCAGTGGTGGTGTCGATCGCCGTGAAGCCGGGCGACACGGTTGCGACCGGCGACCGGCTGGCCATTCTGGAAGCCATGAAGATGGAAATGCAGGTGGTCGCGCCTTTCCCAGGCAAGGTGCGGCAGATCATGGCGATCCCGAACGTGCAGGTGTCTCCCGGTGCGCCGCTGATGCAAATCGATCCCGCCACAGAGAGCCGCATGCAGGACAAGAGTGAGCGTTTGCGGCTCGGGACGCAAACCGCGTCCGCTGTCGATGGGGAGGAAGCGCGCTGGCGCTTGAACCTCGAGGAGCTGCGGCAATTGATGTTGGGCTTCGATGTAAGCCCTGAGCGCACCGCGCGATTGCTTGCTGAATGGGGTCAGTGGCCGGAGGCGCAAGCCGGCAACGACGAAATGCGCAAACGGGAAGACGAAATCCTGAACGCCTTCGTCGATATCTGTTCGTTGTTCCGCCAGACTCCCAAACTGACGGACGAGACAGAGGCCGAAGCGCCCAGCACAGAAGCCTACCTGTTCTCCTTCTTGCGCATGCTCGACACTCATGGGGAGGAACTACCCGGAGACTTTCTGGGAGCTTTATCACGCGCCGTGGCTCACTACGGCATTACTTCGCTCGATCGCTCGCCGGCACTGGAAGAGTGCCTGCTATGGATCTACAAATCACACCTGCGAGTGGGGCAGCAGGTGGCCCCGATTGTCGGAGTACTGGAACGCCGGAGGGCGAGAATAGATACGGTGGTGCCCTCCCCCGATGACGCCTTCCGAACCCTGCTTGATCGCTTGATTTCGATTACGCGGCTGCCGTTTCCCGCCATCAGCGATCTAGCGCGCGAGTTGCGTTTTCGCTGCTTCGATCAGCCCCTTTTCGACGAGGCACGAAGAAAGATTTACGCAGCCGCCGAAGAACACCTGGATTATCTTGCTCAGCATCCGAATGCGCCTGATTTCCGCCAAAGGATGCGTTCTTTGATCGAGTGTCCGCAGCCGCTCGCGAGTCTCCTCGCTCGCCGCTACGCATCGGCGACGCCTTTACTGCAGCAGTTGATACTGGAAGTGAGGACTTCCCGCTATTACAGCATTCGCAAGCTGCAGAACCTGCGTACAGTCTCTCGGGATGGAAGCCGGTACGTCACGGCTGAATATGAGGATCGCGGCAGAGTGGTACGTGTATTCACCCTGCATTCGGAATATTCCTCTCTCGGCGACAACCTTCGCGCCATGACGCCGTTCATCAAGGAGGTTCCTGGGGGCGTCGATATCGTGCTCGATTTCATGACCTGGAACAACGGACCGCTCACCGAGGCTGAACGCGCCAGTCAGGACATTCGGCAGGTCATCAACCAGGCAGCATTGCCCCGCGCGGTCTGGCGCATTGTGATCTCAGTGTCGGCCCCCGGCAACGAAGCAGCCGCCGGCGGGATGCAGCACTTCACCTACGAGCTCTCAGCCGACGGGTACGAAGAGGCCCGGCTCATCCGCGGAGTTCATTTCATGATGGCCGAGCGCTTGCACCTCTGGCGAGTGCAGAACTTCAACATAACCCGGCTACCATCGGTGGAAGACGTCTTCCTGCTGCACGCCGTCGCCAAGGACAATCCTAAAGATGAGCGGCTGTTCTCGGTTGCCGAGGTGCGCGACCTCACGCCGGTACGCGACGGGGCGGGTAAAGTCGTGCAACTGCCGTATCTGGAACGGATGTTCGCAGAGGCGGTGGCGGCAATTCGCAGGTTCCAGTCAAGACGTGAGCCGAAGAAGCGTCTCTACTGGAACCGGATCTTCCTATACGTGTGGCCTCCGCTCACGCTCAAACCGGACGAAGTCAACGACATCGTGCATCGGCTGGCTCCGCAGGCGGACGGTCTGGGGCTGGAACAAGTGGTGGTGCGCGTCCGCATTCCCAATCCCCGCACGGGAGAGTTGCGCGATACCGTCATGCGGATCTCCGCCCCCGGAGACGCTGGCCTGCTGGTGACCTACCGCCCAGCCGCCAAGATGCAACCCATGAAGGCCCTGAGCGCCTACGACCAGAAGGTGTTGAAGATGCGGCAGCGAGGCATGCTGTACCCCTACGAAATTATCACGCTGCTCACGCCGTCGAGCAACGAAACCCGGGGCGAATTTCCCCCTGGGGAGTTCGTCGAAATGGACCTCGATGCTGACAATCGCCTTGTCCCCGTTGATCGTCCCTACGGCGAGAACAAGTCCAACATCATCGTAGGTCTCATCCGCAACTTCACCGACAAGTATCCCGAGGGCATGAAGCGGGTGATGCTCCTTGGAGATCCCAGCAAGGACTTGGGCGCCATTGCTGAATCCGAGTGTCGGCGCATTATCGGCGCTGTGGAGTTGGCGCGTGAGAAGGGAATTCCGCTGGAATGGTTCACCCTCTCGGCGGGCGCAAAGATCTCCATGGACAGCGGCGTTGAGAATATGGACTGGATCGCTCTCGTCCTGCGGCGTCTGGTCGAGTTCACCCAGGCTGGCGGGGAGATCAATCTTATCGTCAACGGTATTAACGTCGGTGCACAGCCGTACTGGAATGCCGAAGCCACCATGCTGATGCATACCAAGGGCGTGCTGATCATGACGCCGAAAGCCGCCATGGTGCTCACCGGCAAACGCGCCCTG
>CAZDYZ010000056.1:0-1507 GCA_964509525.1 uncultured Acidobacteriaceae bacterium | reverse complement strand
CCGAAGGATCTCTGTGGCGAGCAAATCGCCTTCTTCCCAAGCTTTCGCAAGCGTCTCGCTGGTGACCTTCTCGCGATTGCCGCCCGCGAGTTCAATAATGCGCTTACCCCGCTCGCCTTCGCGTGCGAGACGGTCCTGGGCACGCGCTGCAATCGCCCAGCCAGCGGCAAAAGTCTCAATGCATCCCGACTTGCCGCAGCGGCACTTCGTCCCACGATAGTCGATCGTATTGTGACCGCCTTC
The DNA here is from genome assembly GCA_964509525.1 of uncultured Acidobacteriaceae bacterium. Classification (GTDB taxonomy): domain Bacteria; phylum Acidobacteriota; class Terriglobia; order Terriglobales; family Acidobacteriaceae; genus Bog-257. Next base: position 1,264 of record CAZDYZ010000056.1, on the reverse strand, counting down.
TCCTGCCGCCCCGGTGCGGCCAAGGTAAAGTTGCGAGTTATATGTAATCGCGGTGCCGATTCCAGTCCCGATGGTTGCATAGAACATGCACTTGTAGCCTACACTGGCACCCCAAAGGGCTTCGGCGAGCCCGGCAGCATTGGCATCGTTGTGCACGCTGGCAGGCAGACGGTACGCTTTCTGGATCTCCCCTGCGAGAGGGAAGTTGCGCCAGCAAGGAAGGTTCGAGGCGTTGAGAATGGTGCCGTTCTGCGGGTCGACCGTACCGGGCGAAATGAGACCTATGCCGCACACGGCAGTGGTTGGGTTCTCGCGCAAGGCGGTGTCGATCGCAACTGTCACCGAGCTTAGCGCCTGAGCGGCAGTCCCTCGGGCCTGCATCGGACTGCGGGTTTTATAGAGAATTTTTCCTTTGGTGTCAACCAGGCCAACTGCTACCTTGGTCCCTCCAATGTCAACTCCAATGTACACTTCGGCAGTCTCAGCCATGAGAGCTACATCTTACTTCAACGATCGATCATGGTCTCGCTCCCTGGAACCCTAAACTAAGAGAATCAATTAGTGAGAAAGTATCACCGGAGATGGTAGTCAGAGGTCAGTGAGCGTAACCAGTCTGATGACGGTGAAATGCGTGCTGGCAGCAATGCGCATAGCAGGGCGCATTGATACTTTACGTCGGGTGGTTTTTCCACGTCGGTTCGGGCATGCATATCGATGTGGGCCTTACTGCCAAGCCACGCTTGTTCAACATCTGACCCGTTCCTAGTGCGCTTACGGCGTATCGGCGTCCGCTTCTGAGAAATAATCGAGGTATCATCTCATCATGCAGAGCAACCGACGGATGAAGGTGGACCGGGGGAAAAATGCTTACACGGTTCGGCGGAGTGCCTTCGTCTGCACCATCCAGAGCGACGGCAGCAGCCTCTTTAAGGCCGTTTTATGGCTCCTTATGTTCAGTTCCATGCTTGCTGCTCCGTACTTGGGGGCCCAAAACCAGAAGGCGGCTTCTATCCTGTTCACGAACATCGCGGTCGCGGCGGGCATCAAGTTCGTCCATTTCAAAGGCAACGATGGGGTCTCCATTAACCGGGAAGAGTTCGGTCCAGGCGTTTGTGTCGCGGATTTTGACGGTGATGGCTGGCAGGACATCTACTTCGTCAATGGCCGTGATCTCTACAACCGTGGCCGGCGCGAGCTGGAACACGAGTTCGGCAAGACCATGCGGTTCAAGTCCATCCGCGACCTGGTCGATTTCGTCGTAGCG
>CAZDYZ010000055.1:0-2018 GCA_964509525.1 uncultured Acidobacteriaceae bacterium | reverse complement strand
GTTAGCCACGCCTTCAGTCTCTGGCTCTGTACATCCACATGAAGCGCGATCGGTCCGGCTCGGTGAGTGGCTCCGAGATATAGAAGCTCGCAGCCATCGCAACGTGGCAATTGTTGCGCTGGCGAACAAAATCGTGCGGATTTGCTGGAAAGTACTCAGGACCGGTGTGGAATACTAACCTTATCCGGCTCGGGCGGGATAACCGGATAACCGGCCACGCCATGTTCACACCCATCTGGTTTTGCGAGGTCTGATCGACTGATGGCGCAACCGTTCACCGGCGCATCGCTAGCCTGGCGAAAAATGCGGTCCAATATGACCGAACGCTTTATGAGGATCGATGCGCGCGGGTTCCATCAAGGCCAGAAGCCAATGTGCTTCATCAACAGGCCGGATACATTGACGCAAAACGGGCTGCACCGATCGGAAAGAATGACCTTGCTCTCCACGGGCAGACCATACATTTTTTAAAATTTCGTTATCCACTTTGGCCGACGTCAGCTCGCGCCGTAACCGATCCACTTCGGCCTCGAGCTCCTTCGCAGAGCGCGGCGCAGGCGATCCTCCCGCCGATGTCTCGAGCTTGCCGGCACGCTCAAGCCTGACCCAATTGAATAAACTCGAATCCGGTATGCCAAGCCGCTGGCTCGCTTCCATGTAGCCAACACTCTACCCAAGTCGCACCGCTTCGATCTTGAACTCGTTCGTGTACCGACGACTCGGTACGCCTGCCTTGTGTCCCATAACTATCTCCATGCATCATCAGATTATAAACTCCTGATGTATGTGAAGACGGGGCAGGGTCAAGCCCCTTTCTTGGACGCGCTTAATGTCATTTCAATAACCTGTCCCGCCAAGCATTTCGCTGCTCTATTAGCGAGGTCCGCCGACGCTCTCCTACCAGTTGCCACGAGAATACTTCGGAACGAACCCGGGCATTCTTGGCTAATTGAGCCCTCTTGACTGTGTCGTGCGCCATGCACTGTAGAGCATCACTGAGCGCATCCACGTCACCTGGTGGAACGATAATTCCAACATTGTCGGCCTCCGTGAATGTTCCCGCCGTTCCCATAGTAGTAACAATAGGCACAAGTCCTAGTGACATCGCTTCCAATGTCACCAACGGCGCACCTTCTTCCCATGTTGGGAGGCAAAATACGTCGGCGGAACGATATACGGAGCCGATATCCTTAACGTGACCAAGACAGATAATGTCCGGTCGGCTTAAAATATCCCCATACCTTGCTTTGACTTCCGGACTGATTTGTCCCGCAAACAACAGGCGGCCCTTCACCTTGGAACGAACCCACGCCTCGAGCAACAATGGTGCTCCTTTACGTACGTCGATGGTGCCGGCAAAGACAACGGTGAAGGTACCATCGCGTTCCACGATTCTGCGATCTCCGGCCAGCCGCGCGCCGCTCCATCCATAGTTTGCTTGGATACAGCGCTCGGGTGGAAAGCCGTATGCGACGACCGAGTCTTTCACGTGCGGACTTGGGCAAAATATGACGTCGGTCGCTAGGAGGTCCCTCCGTTCCCGGTCGATATCAGTATCCGTAATCAGATTAGCATCAGGTAAGTTGAGCATGCCGTATGCTTTTCGAAATTCGTTCCGGCGTAGCTCGAGCGTGCAATTGATCATCTCCCGAGCCACCATAACTCCGCGTGCCCTGAATCGCTCACACAATTCGGCAGGGCTTTCAAGCCAGAAGTAAGCTACGTCGCCCACCTTCAGGCGAAAACGGGACGCGTAATATAAAAGCTTCATTGGCTGCTTAATATGCCGACCGAATAGTCGCAGAGCATAACGGTGCATAACTGGGTGAATATACGGACTTTTCACATGGGCCACTTTAGCCATCACGGTTGCCCCGATCGTTATATTCTCCGCTGATATTCCTTCAAGCACCGACTTGAGGGTATATGAAACCCATTCTTCGGTATACCAATTTGGAAATAAGGCCTCAACGGAAAAAAAATCTTTGTCAATGTGGGATTTCATAGTGACTCCAGGG
>CAZDYZ010000054.1:0-2352 GCA_964509525.1 uncultured Acidobacteriaceae bacterium | reverse complement strand
CTCAGACCGGTCGAAGCGCCCCGCGCAAAGCGTTGCCGTCCAGGCAAGGGTTTCTTGCACTAAGCAGCAAGCGGCGTTAGCCCAAGTTCGTCACGGTACTGTCGATTTTATCTTTTCTAAGGCTCCGAACAGACGCAAGGGATGTGTTTGCAATCGGCCCTTTTGAAAATGGGATGTAGTGTAGACCTACCCTCTTGTTCCCCTAGACCTGTCATGACACGATCGACACAGAATGTTTTTGCGGCCGAACTATCGCCACAAAGATGGCAAGGAGCACACCTACTGGTCGTTGGTGGAATCGGTGCGCACCCCCGATGGACCGCGACAAAGGACGCTGTGTCATCTGGGCGAGTTGAATGGTTCGGATCATGCTCGCTGGCTGCGGACGATTGAAGTTTTTAATGAGCAGGGGGAAGCGCAGCAACTGAAACTGTTTCCTGCGCATGTGGTCGTGGCGAGTGACGATCCGCAAGTGGCGCGGGTGCTGATCAACCGAGTACGCCTGGAAAGGATGCGCCAGTTCGGCGCCGGCTATCTGGGACTAGAGCTATGGCGACGTCTGGAACTGGATCGTTTCTTCGAGCAGGCGGTGGATGATGCTAGCGCTGATGTGCCTTGGTCGCGGGTAGCGGCGCTGTTGGCGATCAACCGGCTGTGCGCGCCGGGCAGCGAACTGGCCGTGGAACAGCGCTGGTATCCCTCGACCGCGCTGGACGATTTGCTGGGGATCGAAGAGGGCAAGATCAATGACACGCGGTTGTATCGCTGTTTAGATCGTATCCTGCCGCACAAGACGAAGCTGGAGCGGCATCTCAAGGATCGCTACGGAGCGCTGTTTGGGGCGGAGTTCGATGTCCTGCTGTATGACCTGACGAGCACGTATGTGGAAGGGGCGGGGGAGAAGAATGCGATGCTGCGCCGCGGTTATTCGCGGGATCACCGCCCCGACTGCCAGCAGATGGTGATCGCACTGATCGTCAACAGTGAAGGTTTTCCGTATAGCTATGAAACCTTCGACGGCAACCGGGCCGACGTTTCCACCATGGAAACGATTCTGCGCATGGTGGAGCGCAAGTATGGCAAGGCACGAAGAATCTGGGTGATGGATCGCGGCATAGTGAGCGAGGAAAACCTGGCGGCGATCCGCCAGCGAGGCGGGCAGTATCTGGTGGGCACGCCTCGCAGCCAGCTGAAGCAGTTTGAAGTCGAGCTGTTGCAGGAGGACTGGACGCAGGTTCGGCCTGAAGTGGAAGTGAAGCGGGTAGCCATTCCGCGGGGCGAGGAAACTTACATTTTGTGCCGCACCGCAGGCCGCAAGGAAAAGGAGAAGGCCATGCGCAAGGGCTTCTCCAGCAGCATGGAAAAGGCCTTGCGAGGTCTGCAGAACACCATCGCCCTAGGCCGGCTGAAGGACCGTAACAAAATGGAGCGGCGGCTGGGAAAGATCCAGGCCCGGCACCCGTCGGTCAATGATCTGTATGATGTCTCACTGCGCGATACGGGCGAGGGCGTGCGTTTGTTCTGGCAGATCAAAGAAGAGCGCAAGAATTGGCGCGAGTCACGCGAGGGCGCCTATCTGCTGCGCACCAACCTGCAGGCCGGGACGGCCGAAGAGCTTTGGTCCCAATACATGCAGTTGACGGAGGCGGAAACCTCTTTCCGGGCCTTAAAGAGCGAGTTGTCGATCCGCCCCTTGTTTCATCAGTTGGAGCCGCGGGTCAAGGCCCACGTGATGGTGGCCTTTCTGGGGTACGCGCTCTGGGTCACGCTCAAACATCTGCTACAGCGTCGTCCGCCGTTAGTCCCAACGTCCTCCGCCAGCGGGGCAAACAATGCTCAGCCGCTTTCGCCCATGAGAGCGCTCTCGCTGCTCTCTACGTTGCAAAGCGCCGACATTGTCCTTCCCACCACCGATGGGCGCGAGATCCGTCTGCGTCGTATCACTGAACCCACGGCTGAACAAAAATCGCTGCTTTGGCAACTCGGGCTAACGCTCCCCGATCACCTCCAACACAACCGCCAATGTAGTGTAGACTCAGCGACCGCCTGAGCTGATTCCAAGGCACTTAGTCGATTTATCGGCCTCCTCGTGACGAACTTGGGTTAGGGTCGGGAAGCCGATCACAAACAATGCAGGGAAGTTCGGTGTCGCGCTCACAAAAAGGGGGACATAAAGTGCCAAGACTAGTGGTTTCGACACGCGACTTGGGCTTGGTCCACGTTCATGGGCAAGTGCTTCGCGCGGTTGCAACCGCCTACCGCAGGTAGCTGCGAATTACGGTCATCATCTCTTCGACCTTGCGATGTTTGTCACGAGCGGAAGACTTGGTCTGAAATGTGTGGAAACGAATA
>CAZDYZ010000053.1:0-5873 GCA_964509525.1 uncultured Acidobacteriaceae bacterium | reverse complement strand
GCTTGCAAAGCGGTTGCCGCAGCGCGAATCTGGGCTTCTGCGGTATCTGCTCGCGCCTGGAGTTCCGCCGTATCGATGCTGCCGGCTGTATCGCCGGGGAAGACCAGGTCATCGGGTGTCATCGCTCGCGATCCCGAGACAAGGCGGCCGAGGCTCGTCACCAGTTCCAGAAGCTCCGTCACGGCAATGGTTGTGGCCGGCCAGGAAGCATCGCGACCATCGACAAGCGTAATCGTAGCAGTTGCTGGTACAGAATCAGGACGTGCTGCGGCGGCTGTGCGAAGCAGCCGAGCGCCAAGCTCGCCGGTGAGCCCAGCTGTTTCGGGCAGCGCGAGCAGGTCGAGTGGGGAGATGCCAAGAGTATCTAGCCCGAACTCGATCGTGGAGAAGACGGTTCCCGTACTGTCAGAGAAGCTTGCCCGCGCATGAACGCTGGCTGGAGCGGGCAGTATCGCGCTGGCCCAGGCGTTCAGACGGGGCTCAGCCTGAGCACGCGACGTATTGGCCCATCCGGATGCTGCGGTGCCTCCTGCGATCGTGAACAGTCGGTGCGTGAACGCGGTACCCGAACGAGGCGTCTTTACAACGTCGATTTCCGGCGGCGGAGTGTCGCCTCGGGCAATTGCATCGAGTGTTGCGCCGGCGCGGACGGTATTGCCGCGCAGAAGCTGGTGCACGCTTTCAGCCAGAGCCACGTCGGCAACGGAATCAAGAGCATCGGTAAGTGTCTGAAGCGCAGATGTGAGCTTGCCGCGCGTGTCAGCATCCGTGGGCAAACCGTAGCCGGTGGCGAGCGTGTTGTTGACAAAAATGGTACGAAGAAGGGCCATACCGTCTACGACATCGTTGGCTGCGACCGATGTGCTTGTGGTCGTACTTGTAGAAGTCGTAGTGTTCAACGGAGCGATCGCACGGAGGGTCGTGATCAATGTTTCGAGTCCGCTGTCGTGCATCGTGCGCTCGAGCCGGTAGCCCAGGAGCGCCCCGAGCGTCTGGCCCTGACTCATGCCATCGAGGAGATGCATGGCCAGACGAACGCGCGACGAGGAGATGTTCAGTTCGAGTGGCGATTGCGCTGTTCCCTTATGCGTGAGATATGCCGAGCGAAGCACAGCTGCAGTCGTGGCATGGGCCAGCGAGGGCGCGTGTATGTAGCCTTCAGAGACCACGGCCGTTCCAGGCACAACATTTTCAAGCCAGCCATAGGCGCCGAGGACGATGCCTCCATTCGGCGTTGCCGTGCGAATTTGGTCGAGCCGGAATTGCGCCATTGAGGTGAGCCATGCATCCAGACGGTAGGAAGCCAGATCGATGGCTTCTCTTGCCGCAGCATCGAGAGACTCAGCGGAGAGGGTCGTCAATGTGTAGAATGCCCTCCAGAAGGCTGCGAAATCCGGGATCGATGTGTCCGTCCGCGAGGCATCGAGGTAAGTGCCTACCGCGCCTTTTCCGGTAAGCGTGCGGCCCAGAATATCCCAGGGCGTAGGGCGAGGCAGACCGGCGGAGAGGCCTACCAGCTCCGGTTCAATGCGCTCGCTGGGCTGGATGCCAATGGGAGTCTCCTGAGCGAGCAGTTCTGCGGCGGTATCCAGATACTGGCGCAACGCAGCATGACGGAGAAGGAGAAACAGGAGTGGTACAGGTTGCGCCGGCATCTGGATATCTCGAAGAGCCTCCCAGGTGGGCGCTGACTGCAGTTGCGCAATGTAACCGGGAGCGCCAAGTCCGTCCAGGGGAGCTGGAGCGACAAGAATGTCAGTCAGCAGGCGCTGACCGTTTACAAACGTAGTGCTTGCCAGGCGCGTTGTGGACATCGCCGTGGAGAGCGTTCCCGCTTCTGCGGTGGTTTTCGCGCTGAGAGCAGTCCACCAGGTCTGGCCGGGATCCTGCTGCACAAAGCGCCAGTACGTCAGCGTGTACTCGGGGCCAATCACCGCGCGCGCCGAATAGCTGGCCGATCGCGGCTGCATCCCGAGAATGCTGACCAGCGCCGCCTCGGGATCGGTTGCGCTGGGAATCTGCGGAACGTTGGAGATCGAGCTTTCCCATGTCGTGCGAAGATTTGCGAGAAGGCTCATAAGTGGCACATCGAGAGCGCGTTTTTCGAGGTCCTTCCACTGCGCACTCCATTGAACGGGCAGCACGCCGTAGGGCTGCGCGCCCGCGCGCAGAATTGGAAAGTGCCCGCGTGCGCGGACGTAATTGATAAAGTGATCGCGCGCAATCGGCAGCAGGACATCGGGAGTCGGCACCGATCCGTTCACGATCTGCTGAAGGTAATAACCCCACGTGGCCGGCCACAGGACCGTGTTCATGGCGAAGGCGTGCTCATCCTGCGCGCCGTTGGCAACGCTGACATGCGCGAGCAATGCGGGATCGAAACCGATAGCACGCGCGAGACGGTCTCCGTCGGCCGTGGGACGCGATGGGCAGAGGGCAGGTCCTTGCTCGAGCGCATAGAGCTTTGCGTAATTTGGATCGTGCGAAGAGAGCGCGGACGATGTATCACCGGAGTTGTTTGTTGGCGCACCGTGTGGCAGCAGCTCCAGCCCGTCGGTGTAGTGGTGCGCCTGCAGCAGATCCCCGAACCTTGTAACGGCATCGGCAGGAGTGATCTGTGTATTCAGCCCAAAGACAACAATTCGCGTGAAGCCGTGGGTCTGTGCGCCGGTGAGGGGGATGCGCATGCCCATGCCCGCCTGAACAGCCTGGTCAAAGTCAGCGAGCCATCGCATGCCAGGATCAGTAGAAGGTCCCGGGCCATTGGGATCGGGACCGACCGCAAGCGAATCGGTGATAGGTGAGCCGATTGCGAGAAGCTGGCCGGCGGCGTTTCCCTGGTAGCCAATCACGAGCCAACGCTCCGGGAGTACATTCGTGAAAGGCGCCTTAGTCCATGAGGCGACCTTGGTTCCGGCCTGCGGGATTCCGCTGGCAATCCATGCTGCGCGCTGGGGGCCATATTGCTGCGCGAGAGATGTGAACGCGTCCTGTGCAGCCTGTCCACCCTGAGCCGCTGCTGCGAGAAACGCGGTGCGAGCGGAACTTTCGTCGGCTGTCAGTTCGGGCTCGAAACTGTTGACATGAATGTCGTCGGGAAACACACGAAGCCAGAGCTCATTCTTTTGAAAGCGGGTTTCGAGCCGTACCGGAAGAAGCAGAAGGGGCACGGCCGCCGGTGGCGGACGCAGGAATTTGCTAGTGGAAGGCAGAGTGGGGCCGTCAGGGATGGCGGCTAGGTCCTGCGCTGCAATGGCCCGTGCTGTTGAAGGGTCGTAACCCGCATCCCGCAGTGTGGTTGCATCGGGAACAGCAGACTTTGCGCCTCCTTTGAGAAGAAATGCATAGGCCGACGCACGTCCCTGATAGACCGTGCCATCCGCGCGCGAAGGTATTGCCAGTCCGGAGGGAATTTCAGCGGCATCGCCGGGCGTGACGATGACAGGCTTTTGCCCATAGATGGCTTCAAGCAGCTGAAGCGTCTGAACGTCTCCCACGCTCCGTTTTTGACCACCTTGCATGATGAACGCGTCAACAAGGTCTGCTGGAGTTGGCGCTAGGATTTGCAGGATCGTGTTGTCGGCGCGCGAGGGGAGCGGCGTTCCCTGCTTGATGGCAGCGAAATCCGCATCGCTGAGCGTGCGGACAGTCTGACCCTCTTCCATGTAGGCCAGGGTGGCGGCGTCCGGAACAAGGCGTGCAAGATTGTTGTCGAGGTAGTAGACCGCCGTCGGATTGCTGGCGGCACAAATAAGTGGACTGAGAGGGGTGGTCGTCGTGCTCATGACTGCTCCGCTGCAACCAGTGCGCCAGCACACATCGCGACGCGCACGGGCCTGCGCATGAGGATGTAGGCCATGGCACCTGCATTTTCGCTCCACGAGACTGGCTCAGTTGTCGTAAAGGCAGGCGCCGTGGTGGGGTTAAGGAAATTACCCGTGGGCGTGACCTTGTCCCATCCGAGATCATTCCAGCTTGGACTGGTGGACGGAAGGGTAGTGGGTTCGAGGCCGAATCGCGGTTCTGTGATGTGCTCCTCAAGCACGAAATACCAACCTGGCTTTCCGCCGCTGGGATTCGCGCCATTAACAGGATCGGCAATATTGAAACCAAAGAAATTACAATCATCGCCGAACTGTCCCTGGAAGATCGGCCATTGGCGGGCACCGAGCGATCCGTCCTTGTTCAACTGGCAGGCCGAGACGAGCGTATTCGGATAGCGGCGGAAGAGATCGCCGCGCACCAGCAAGGCGATTCTTCCCGTAGCAGCATGATCCTGTGCGTGATCTCCTAGATGTCCTGCCGGATCGAACTGCGCAATCGCCGGAATATCCTGTGTGCCGTCTGTCCAGAAGCTCTGAAACCATGTGTCGTTCCGCTTCGCGGGAAACTGCTGCCAAAGCAGTTCACGCGCAAAGTCCTCATTCAGGCCGACCATGTAGGACTCGATAAAACCCGGATTGGGCTGCAGCAGTACCGCGCTGTTCTGTGGGATGGAGGAAATGCCGGGCAGCATCCACTCCGGAGAGAGTGCCGCCAGCGGAGCATACATCGCTTGGGGAAATCTGGGGCCGCCCGTTAGGAGCTGCAGGGGGTCACTCCCTGTACCCAGGGGAAGGCGTACGCCGATGCGGGTCTTGATCGTAAGTTGCGGATCAAGCGCAGAAGCAAGGACCGTGCGCGTTGCTGCCAGCGCCGGCGAGGCGCCCAGGGATGGCAGCTCGGCCACCGCCGCGTCAGTAATATTCAGATAGCTGTTGATGGCCGTGGCTGCTGTGCGGAAATTGGTTTGCAAGGTTGCGAGCACAGCTGCGTCAGTAGGAAAGATGAACGGAGCCGGCATCGTGCCAACGCCGCCTTGCAGAATAGTCGGAACGTCGCTATCGCCCTTCCAGTTGATGATGGGCACAGGCGTAATCGGGGATACCGAGGAAACCGGAGAGACAGGCGCGACCGGAACTGCGGGCTTCAGCCAGCCTGGCGCCCTGGCAAGCACGTCGGTAGTCATCTTCGCGACCTGGATCGCAGGCGAGATGGAATCGAGCGCTACCATGCCAGCAGGTGCTTTGACCGGGCCGCAAACTACCATTCCGGCTGGAGTATTGGTTGTTGTCCCAGAGGTTGGAGTCGCAGTGGCTGGCGAATTGAGCCGGTCGACGATTTGTTGCGGACCTGCGACGGCGAGTCGACGCCCGAGCGGACCACGCGGCCGCGCCAGCTTTCGCATGCTTGCCCAGACTGCTGAGTTGGGAATACGGCTTGCCGCGATGTGCCCTGCGAGCGTTGCTGCACTGCCGGAGAGTGTCAGGCTGACGCGTGCATGGAGCGGACTGGTGATCTGAAGATAGACTCCGTCGCCGGGGATGGTCTGAAGGTGCCGGCGATTGATGGAGCTCGACACCTCGCGCGCCAACTGCGCCTGGCGCAGAAGTTGATTTGCTTTGCGGATCTCTCCCATCTGATCCCAGGCTGAGGAGACCATGGCATCGGCGGCCGCCTGCACCACCAGCCCGCCTGCGGCCGCAGCGACTCGATTGCGCGGGTCGAGGTTCAACTCTCCCAGCCAGATGGGCTCCTGGCCATCCCCGGCCGGGAGGGTTGCGCCGCTCTGAGTTTGTCCATACACAGGCGGAGATACGACAGGATCCGCTGCAGCGGGCGGCGCGAGCGCTCCGCGCAATTGGGTCTCATACGCGGCCTGTGCGCCGGACGGCCATGGCGTATCGGCCATGTTGAAGGTACGAAGTGCGCCTTCGAGTCCCAGGGTGACGCCGGGCGCCGATGCGGTGCCAAAGCCCGGCTGGCTGACGTCCATTGTGCGTGTGCCTGCGGAAATGGACGTCGTGGGCGGGCCTATCTTACATGCAAGCGAA
>CAZDYZ010000052.1:0-4361 GCA_964509525.1 uncultured Acidobacteriaceae bacterium | reverse complement strand
TGCATCTCCGACTTCTTCCTGGCGAAGAGCAGCAGCAAGATGGATGTGCTCGGCATGTCCTGCGTGACCATCGGCGCCACGGCTTCGCACGAAACGCAGAGGTTGTTCGAAGGTGGGGAGTACACCAAGTACCTGTACCTGCACGGGCTCAGCGTGGAATCAGCCGAGGCCCTGGCCGAGCTGTCGCACAAGCGCATCCGCGAGGAACTGGGGATCGCGGACGACGATGCGCCACACATCCGCGACCTCTTTCATCAGAAGTACCGCGGCTCGCGGTATTCGTTTGGCTACCCCGCGTGTCCCAATCTGGAGGACCAGACGAAGCTGTTCGCGCTATTGCATCCCGACGAGGCTATCGGCGTGCGCCTGACGACCGGTTTTCTGCTCGAACCAGAGCAGAGCACTTCGGCCATCATCGTGCACCATCCTGCGGCAAAGTACTTTGTGGTCTAGCGACTACTGGATCGCTACATGTTCGAAGATGGCGTTCTGCACGCGTTTGATCCTGTTCTGGGAATGGGGTGGAGGTTTGGGACTTTGCTTGTGCGAGACAAAGGTCCCAACGCCAAATCCGATCACTGATCCGGAGAAAACGTCTGCAGGGAAGTGCACTCCACCGGTCACCCGGGCTGTACTGACAGCGGTTGCCACGCCGTACAGCAGCAGGCGCAGCGGCAGGTTGGGATATTCATGCGCCATAACCGAAGCGAGCGTCCAGGCTAGAGTGGCATGTCCCGACGGGAAAGAACCGCTGGTCCAATTGCCGGTGAAGAACTTTCCTTCTCTCTGGCCGGTGTAGGGGCGTTCCCGCGCCAGAACTGCCTTCAGCGCTGCGTAGAGGATGACGCTATCGACACTGGCCTCAGCACTTCGTATGCCGGTCTCGGTGGCGTGGTTGTCATGAGTAATCAGTCCAGTGAGAAAGATACCTCCGGCGGTCGCGCCCAGCCCATATACGCCGGCATCGGAGATGTTAATACTGGTGCCGTGCCAGCTCGCCGGAACCTGGTAGAGCACACTCTCGTCGTTGGCAATCAGGATTCCGGTGGCACCAACCACCAGTGCGCTCCATTTCACCGTCGTGGGGTTCAACGAAAACGGTGCTTTGATGATGTGGAGTTCGTCCTCGCCAATCGTCTTGACCGCCGTGGCGAGCGAGCTGACGAAGGACTCTGATTGATCCTGGGGCGGCGGGGGTGGATCAGGGAGTGGCTCGGCGGCGGTAGGTGGTGGAGTATTGCTGTCAGCCAACTGCTTCCCAGCTTGGGCGCTCGACAAATAAGGCGCCGCCAGCATCAGCAAGAGCACAATGGCGCCAATTGGACAGCGAATTCGGCTGCGGACAAGCACGTCGGTCTGCTGCCAGACTCGGGTCAGGTGTTCTGCCATCGGAGCTCCGGAGAAAAACGAGTTCTGACGATGTCCTCATTGCTGGCCAGAGTCTGGCAATTGTAACCCACCAGGGATGATTCTGTTTCGGCTTCCCAGGCGGAGGCGTGCCACCCCCATCTTGGACAGGGCTGCTTCGGAGACCTTCATGGGAGCACAGCACAGCCAGCCTATCCACCCGAGGCTATTGGCGCCCTCTTCCATATATCCCGCGGCTGTGACGTATTTCCCCCTCAACCGACGGTTCGGCGTTAATTCAAACCAGCTTTTTGACGAATTTTGCGTCCAGCCAGACACTTCCGTGACGAGTAGCTTGACTCGCTGCGCGGAACTGCGTCACTCCCAATCGGGGAGATGTGCAGCCATGTTCCATCACCGGTCAAGTGCATGAAACAAAAATCGATGTCGGTGTGATGCGCGAGGAGAATTTCCCTTTGGACACCGAGTCGATGGCAATCGATGTCCTCTGGCTGGCCGAGTCTCACAGATAGAGGGGAACCGCCGGCGGAAACACATGGCAGCTCATCCCGACCGATGACCTCTGATGGCGTGCGCGGAACCAGGGCGTTTACAAAGGGCCGTCGATACGGAAGAACGGGCTGCCAGGCAGGCCCACAAGATGTGGCGAAGACATCCCCGAGTGCCAATCAATGGCTTCTCACGCACCTGTGCGTGATGAACTTCACTCTGTGACGCATGCCACTGACTGGATGTTCAGCGCTCCGCAGAATCAAGAGTTCGGAGGATATTGTGTTTGACATTGTCGAAGCGCGCCCCCTGGCGCGAAATATCAAGCTCTTTGTTATCAAGGCTCCCCGCATTGCCAAGAAGCAGCGGCCGGGGCAGTTTATCATCCTGCGGCTGGATGAATCGGGCGAGCGCATTCCGCTCACCATCGCCGACGCCGATCCCCAGGCTGGCACCATAACCATCTGCGTGCAGGCCATCGGCAAAACCACCACGCTGATGAACCTGCTCGAGACAGGCGACTCCATTCTCGACGTGGTGGGCCCTCTCGGCAAGCCCTCCGAAATCAACAAGTTCGGCACGGCGGTAGTGGTCAGCGGCAGCGTTGGCACAGCGATGGCCTATCCCACGGCGCGCGAGCTCAAGCGGGCAGGGAACAAGGTCATCTCTATCGTGGGCGCGCGCAGCAAGGACTTGCTGGTGCTGGAGGATGCCGTCCGCAAGGTGAGCGACGAAACTTACGTTCTGACTGACGACGGCAGCTGGGGCGAACAGGGCCTGGTCACCGAACGGCTTAAGAAAATCCTGGAATCCGGCAAGGTGGACTATGTACTGGCTGTCGGCCCGGTGCCGATGATGCGTGCCGTAGCAAATCTCACTGCCCCTCTGGGGATCAAGACCATCGTTAGCTTGAACTCGATCATGGTGGACGGTACCGGTATGTGCGGAGGCTGTCGTGTGCTGATTAACAACAGCAGTCAATTCGCCTGTGTGGACGGACCTGAGTTCGATGCCGCGCAGGTTAACTTTGAGGTGCTGATGCAACGCAACAATATGTATCGGGAGCAGGAACGCGTCAGCCTTGAGCGATTGCAGGCTGATTCCGAAGGTGAGTTGCGGGATCTGCGCGAGAGTGTGGCGATGCGCCGGGAATGTGCGGCTATCGAGGCGGGGGTGTTCGATGAGTAATAAGGTTTCCAGCAACAACCCGCTGCCCAATAAGGAACGCGTTAAACTGCCGCGTCAGCGAGTGCCCGAGCAGGACCCCAAGGTGCGCGCCCACAATTTCTGTGAAGTGAACCTCGGTTTTCCGGCCGAGCAGGCAAGACAGGAATCACTGCGCTGCATTGAATGTCCCAAACCGGGTTGTATCGAGAAGTGCCCGGTGTCGGTGAACGTCCGGGCTGTGATCGACCTCATACTGGCCGGTGACTACCTCGGTGCGGCCTCGAAGGTGCGCGAAGACAACGCCCTGCCCGCCATTACAGGGCGCGTTTGTCCGGTGGAGGACCAGTGTGAAGCGGGCTGTGTGCTGGGCAAGAAAGGCGAGCCGGTGGGAATTGCCTACCTGGAGCGCTTCGTGGCCGACTGGGAGCGTGAGACCGGCCAGTTCGGATCTCCCGTATCCGCTCCAGCGACGGGCAAGAAGGTGGGTCTGATTGGTAGCGGCCCCGCGAGCTTGGCCTGCGCCGGCGATCTCATCCAGATGGGACACCAGGTGCACGTATTCGAAGCCTTGCACGAACTGGGTGGCGTGCTGGTATATGGCATTCCGGAATTTCGGCTGCCGAAAGAAATTGTCCGCCACGAGATTGATGTGTTGCGCCGCCGGGGCGTCGTCTTTGAGACAAACGTGGTGGTGGGCAAAACGGTCACGATCGATGAATTAATGAACGAGGAAGGCTTCGACGCCATCTTTGTTGCAACCGGTGCTGGATTGCCGCGCTTTCTCAACATTCCCGGGGAGCACTTCAACGGTGTCTACTCGGCCAACGAGTTTCTAACTCGCGTGAACCTGATGCGGGCCTATCTTTTCCCCGAGTACGACGAGCCGTTATATCCGTGCAAGGACCGCGACGTGATTGTGGTTGGTGGCGGCAACACTGCCATGGATGCGGTGCGCAGCGCCCTGCGCTTAGGGGCAAAGAGCGCGAGCATCTATTACCGTCGTACCGAAAAGGAGATGCCAGCACGTGTGGAGGAAGTGCATCACGCCAAGGATGAGGGCGTTCACTTCGAAATGCTGGTGAATCCGGTGGAGTTTCTGGGCGACGAGAAAGGAACCCTCACCGCCGTGAGGTGTATTCGCCAGGAACTGGGAGAGCCGGATGATTCGGGACGCCGCAGTCCGGTGCCCATCAAGGGCTCAGAGTTCGTTACGCCGTGTTCCATCGCGATCATCGCGGCGGGCACTTCGGCGAACCCACTCATTCAATCTTCAACACCGGGACTGGCGGTCACGAAGCGCGGATACATCTCCGCGGATGAGGACACTCTGGCCACGT
>CAZDYZ010000051.1:0-3361 GCA_964509525.1 uncultured Acidobacteriaceae bacterium | reverse complement strand
TTGAGGTCGCGGTGGATGATTCCGAGCCGGTGCGCAGCGTTGAGTGCGTCGGCAATCTGGTGTGCGACATCCAAAGCCTCCGGGACAGGCAATCGGCCCCGGCGTACGCGATCATTTAGGGTCTCGCCCTCGACCAGCTCGAGCACCAGAAATGGGACGTTGCTGACATCTTCGAAATCGTAGATTGCCCCGATGTGCGGATGGTTTAGCGATGCGAGGAGTTGTGCCTCGCGTTCGAAGCGCGCCATGCGATCGGGGTTCGCCGTGAATACGGGTAGCAGGATCTTCAGTGCGACGTCGCGCCCGAGCTTCCTGTCCCGGGCACGATACACTTCCCCCATGCCGCCAGCTCCTAGCGGTGCGACGATCTCATAAGATCCGATTATCGTGCCAGAAGTCAGAGCCATCTGTCGGCGCAATTATACCGCCAAGAATTCGGCCTTCCGTTAGATAAGTCCCGAGTTAGTCGGCAAACCAGAAACTGGACAGGTTCGCTGTCGAGTTGACATGAAAGCCCGTTCCGTTCTCTTGGCTAACGCTCCCGAGGGGCTGTTCACAAAGAAGCGTAGCCGAACCCTCGTCCAAGTGATTTAGCCCCCGACAGGACTGGCCCCACGCCAGATGCGTGAATACATGGGCGCTAGGTAGGGCTAATCGCTGTGTTGCAGTGGCACGCAAGACCCCAACTTCCGGATAGCCGGTTAAGCGTTTGCTGGCGCCGAGCCATGGAGTTGAGCTTCGAATGTTTTGAGATGCCAATAATCGTGCCATGAGGCGACCTTGCCGTTGCGCAGCTCAAGTATGCCATACAGGACAAGCTGACGCGTTTGTCTGCGAGTTGTATATAAGTGAGAACCTTTCATTCGTGGCGCAGTGCTGCCATCGGATCGATTCTCGTTGCACGCCGTGCCGGAATGTAGCTGGCCAGCATGGTAACGGCTGTTAACAACAGTGCGACTGCTACAAAGGTGACGGGGTCGCCCGCAGTAACCCCGAATAGCAAATCCCGCATTAGGCGCGTCACAGCGAAGCCTACGGCTGCTCCGATGGCGATAATCAACAAAGCCATGCGCATCGCGTTGCGCAGGACCATCCCGAGCACGGCCCGGGTATCGGCTCCTAATGCCATACATATGCCAATATTGTGGGTGCTCTGTGCGACGAAATAAGAAACGACCCCATAGATGCCGACTGCAGCCAATGTCATCGCCAGGGCCGCGAACACCGCCAACAGCATCCGAGTGAATCGCCTCGCCAACAGCGAATCTCTGATTACGTCCTCCATGCTTTCTTCGTTAAACGAAACCATATTGCCATTTATGCCGTTCACCGTACGTTTCAATGTCGCCACGACCGAATACGGAGCGCCAGCCGTGCGAAGCACGAAAGCCGAGCCGCCTGAAACCACGTCCATGACTCTGTTGGGGAACTGACGGAATTCGAAGTACATTTGCGAATGTACTTTCGCCGTCGCATCGGAATCGAGGCCCCACTGCTTGATATGACCGACGATGCCGACGATCTCGCATTGCATTCCTATCAGGTCGAGATTGATACGTTGGCCGATCGGATCCTGTGTTGGAAATGCCTTCCGTTGAAATTCCTGATCAATCGCTGCAACACACGGATATTCTCATTGTCCTGCGAGGTGATGAAGCGGCCCCTGAGCAGAGGAATTCGCATGATGTTCAGGTAGTCGGGACTGATCCCGTAGAACAGTGCCAAGTCCATCTGGCTCTGCTCGGCGGGCTTGGGACGGCCTTCCACCCAATATGGCATTTCCGAGTCGCCACTCATAGGCACGGCGCCCATCAGAACGCTGACGGCACTGACACCCGGAATGGAGCGCAACTGATCGATGGTTTGCTGGTAGCCATGGCGGACTGCGCTAGGCGTACCATGTACAGCGGGTGATCCAGCGATAGCGAACATCAGCACCTGCTGCGGATCAAAACCGGGATTGACGCTCCACAGTCGCGACATAGTCCGGATCATCAAGCCAGCGGATGCCGTCCGAACCAACGCCAGGGCCACCTCCGCGCAGATCAGCGCGCGCTGGAACCTGTGGCGGGTCGCCTGACCCCGGCCCCCTTCTTTTAAAGTTTCAGTTAAATCGGCACGCGACCTTTGGAGGGCGGGAACGATGCCGAACAGCGCACTAGCTACAAGTGAGGTGGCCGCCGTAAAGGCGAGTACCACCGGATCGAGATGGATTTGATCCGTGCGTGCCAGTTGGTTCGCCAGCTTGGTAATGAAGATTCCATCAAGCAACTTCGCTACTGCCAGGGCCAGTACACCTCCAGTTAGAGCCAGGAGCAGACACTCGGTCAACAATTGCTGAATCAGGCGGCTGCGCTGTGCGCCCAGCGCCACGCGGACGGCGAACTCTCGCTTCCGGGCAGTAGAGCGAGCCAGTAGGAGGTTTGCGACGTTCGCACAAGCGATCAGCAACACAAATGTCACGGCACCCAGCAGGATCATCAGAGGAGCGCGTGCATCGCCGACCACGTCCTCGCGCAGAGACACTGCCCGAATGCCGTGATCTTTATTTTCCTTGGGATATTCCTGTGCGAGCGCGTTGGCAATACCGTTGAGTTCTGCTTGCGCCTGCCGGGCGGAAATGCCCGGCTCGAGACGTGCGACCGCGCGTGTACCCATACCAATCCCGCGATCCCAGAACAGTGGCTCGGACCATTGGCCAATGGGAACGATGACCGACATCCGGTCAAATATCACATCATCGCTGGAGACAACTCCGACGACAGTAAAGAGTCGTCCGTTGAGCATGAGAGCGTGGCCGACAATCGAGGAACTGCCCGCAAAGCGCGTTTTCCAGTAGTTCGTAGTCAGCAGCAGCACTGGCGCTCCACCCCGGCGATCTTCGTCGCTCGTGAATGTCCGCCCCAGGACCGGATTTAATCGCAACACGGGAAAGATCGTAGCGGAGACCATTAGGCCCTGCAGCCGTTCGGGATTCAGTTGCCCTGTAAGATTGAAGTTCTCGAAGCGATAGGCTGCCATCGCTTCAAACGAACCGCTCCGCTGTTGCCAATCGAGAAAGTTGGGATAAGAGATGGACGCTTCTTGGAATTGTGGCATGCTCGTGGAGAACTTCAGCAGCCGATCCGCTTCGTTATAAGGAAGCCGCTGTAACAGCACTCCCTTCACGATGCTGAACATCGCCGTATTCGCGCCGATGCCCAGCGCTAGCGTAAGGATTGAGATGACGGCGAATCCAGGCGTCTTCCAGAGCGAGCGCGCACCGTGGCGGATGTCTTGCCACACTACCTCAAACATTTTGATCTCCTAGAAATAGCGAGCAACCTCATACCGCCGAGATGGAGATGCTAAACCAGCCGGC
>CAZDYZ010000050.1:0-1551 GCA_964509525.1 uncultured Acidobacteriaceae bacterium | reverse complement strand
AAATGTATCCTCGTGGTAGACCAGGACGTGAACGTGCACGACCTTGCCGACGTAACCCTCAAAGTGCTGAACAACATCGATCCCGAGCGTGACATTCAGTTCACGTTGGGGCCGGTCGACTCGCTCGACCACGCATCCCGTTTGCCGGATTTCGGCTCAAAAATGGGGGTCGACGCTACGCGCAAGTGGCCCGGCGAAGGCTTCATGCGTCCGTGGCCAGACGAGATCCGCATGGATGAAAAAACCAAGGAGCAGGTGACGAAACGCTGGAGAGAGTTTGGGCTGGAATAGACTGGACTTCGCCTCGCCGCCTTTTGCGATAAAAGAACAGCTTCTGAACGGTTGCAGGTTGTCCTCCTGTTTGTTGAGTTAGCATGGAGACAGGGGAACAGGAGGATGCTGCAAGAACTGAAGCAGACGGAACCGGAACAGTCGCAAACACAAGTCAGGCAAGGTACGCACTTAAACTAGCCCCGCAGCAATTCCGGTTAGACGAGAACCCTCCTCAACTTTGCCATGGCGCCCCGAATGTGGCAAAGTCATGTCTGCCATGCTAAGCCGCCCCCAAGCCACCGAATACGCCGACTTCTACAAGAACTACATCGCTCTGGTTCCAGACGCTCCGATCCTGGATTTTCTGGCGAAACAAATAGACAGCTATCGCCAGCTTCTGACTGGCGTTTCCGACGAGGCCGCCAGTACGGCACCCCAGCCGGGAAAGTGGAGTCTTAAGCAGGTCCTGGGACACGTCTGCGACGCCGAGCGCGTGATGGGCTACCGTGCACTCCGCTTCGCCCGTAGCGATGAAACGGAGCTGCCAGGCTTCGAACAGGACGATTACGTGCGGGAAGCGGGCTCCAACTCGCGCCCCCTGGAAGACCTGATGAGAGAGTTTGAGGCCGTCCGTATGGCCACCATCGCTCTGTTTGGTTCGCTGCCACCTGAGGCGGAGCAGCGTGCCGGCATTGCCAACCACAACCGGGTTACGGTCCGGGCACTGGCCTACATCGCCGCCGGTCACGCGCAGCACCATTACGACCTGCTGAAGGCCCGCAGGTAGTGCGAAGCTGGCGATCGTGCTGCGCACGACAGAGCTGGCGAAGCGATGTCTGAGTGAGTGATGTCAGCCAGGACTTCAGCGCCAGGGGCTGAAGACGGAGATCCGACGCGAAACCCTCCATCCCATTGTTATACTGGAACGAGCTCATGGGAATCGTCAAAAACATCGCCGCCATCGCCAAGGGCATGAGCGTTACCTTCAGCGAGATGTTCAAGCCCACGATCGTCGAAAACTACCCCGATGGTCCTGGCCCAACGCGCGGCGCAATGTTCCAGGATCGCTTTCGCGGGATGCATGTGCTGCAGCGTGATGAGAACGGGTTGGAGAAGTGCGTGGCCTGCTTCCTGTGTGCCGCCGCCTGTCCATCGAACTGCATTTACATCGAGGCTGCCGAGAACACCGCAGAGAAACGTGTAAGCGGGGCGGAGCGCTACGCCAAGGTTTACAACATCGATTACAACCACTGTATCTTCTGCGGCTATTGTGTAGAA
>CAZDYZ010000049.1:0-4641 GCA_964509525.1 uncultured Acidobacteriaceae bacterium | reverse complement strand
GGGCGATGGCAGCATTGAGCGGTACGACGGGCACTTCCGCATAACCAAGCGTGGCGACAGCCAACGTAATACTGTGCGCGACTGTGAAAGCCGTAACGGTTTTCAGCAGCATCCAGCGGTCCTTCACGATCAACAGCAGGCCCAGTACGAACAGCATGTGGTCGGCGCCGAACAGGATATGACGAATGCCCTGCACAATGTAGGTGCCCATCACTCCTAACGTGGACTGCCGAGCGGCGAGCTCAACCCAGGGTTGTGAAGGGTGGACGATGGTTGTCCACTTTCGCCCATCCAGCATCTCGACCCGAACCACAACATCGGTGATGGTGAGCTGCAGGCCCGGGAACTCAACCCGTTTCCCCGCCAGACCGTTCGGGCCGGCATCTACCCATCGTCTTTCCACCAGCGAGTCTGCCAGCTCCTGGATGCTGGCCTCGCGTAGATTCTTTACGTCATCGGGCAGCTTCAGATCGATGGGCAAGTGCATGCCTGCCAACACGGGCGTGCGCCACAACACGCTGAACTGGCCGGGAGCAATCTCTTTGATTTCCAAATACGCGGGGCGAGCTTCGTGCGCCCAGATAGCCGGAACCAGTAGCAGCACAGTGAGCAGCAGGCCGGCAGAAGACCAGCGCCAGCAATTCCGGCACTTGATCACAACGACCCCTCGCCGGAAGAGGTAGGCACCTGCTTCTTGGGAGGCGGTGCAGGAGTTTGGGCCGCTTCCTTCGAAGGTGGAGCAGGTAACAGCACCATGTACTTGGCGCGCATCTCGGCGTAGGCCTTCTGCCAGGCTTGCTGTTTTTGTTCGCTAAGCCATGCGGTCTTCACGTCGGGCTCCATCTCCTCGAAGGCTGGAATACGACCGGGTATGACCGAATCGACGAACGCCAGGTGCCAGCCATAGCCTGATTCAATTGGCCCCTGCCACGAACCGGGCTTCAATTTCTCCACCGCTACCGCGAATTGCGGCCCAAACTCCTTGGCCAATGCCTCGGGTGTGCGGTCAGCGTAGTAATCCTGGAACATGAACGGATCGGCCAGCGACGCGGCCATTTTCGAGTCTTCCGGCTGGCCGGCTATTTTGGCCAATGCCCTCGTGGCGTCTTCCTGTGCATTCCTTCCGCGCTTGTCCGGAGAAAAGTAGAGATGGCGGAAGCTGTAGCGGCCGGGCAGGGCGAACTTGTTGCTGTTTTTCTCGAACCAGGCCTTGAGCTCCGCGGTGGAAGGCTCGTGGGCAGCGGCGACATCCTCGGCCAGAAATTGCATCTTCTGCGCCATGCGGCGCTTTACGATGGTGTCATCTTTATCCAGGCCCATTGCCAAACCCTCGCGGTAGAGAACCTCCTCGCGGATCTTGTCCTCGACCATGGCCTGGAACTCCTCCGGTGTCGGCGGGCGATGCCATTGCGACTCGAAGTACAGATCCATCGGGCGAAGGTCATCGAGCGTAAGTGTAATCTGCTTCGAAGACTCGACGCCGGTTCGGCCTCGATGCAGGTAGCCATACACACCGAACAGCATCAGGCCCAGGATCAGAAAGTGCAGCAGGGGCTCGCGCAGCCAGCGCTTTAAGGGGGAGAAAAAAGAACGGCGAAGTCTCGACTCCTCTTGGGCGAGCTGCACCTCATCCAAAGCTGGGGTCGAAGGGTTCATTTGTGGGTGTACCAAGAGTTTATCTCACTTTCGCTACTTGGGGCGGCCCAACCGGCCGATGAGCGGCGAGCTGGTTTTCGTGGTTGACATAGCCTGATGAACGTTCATAGACGGGCTCCTGGCCATTTGCATCTTGCCCGTCGGCTGAGAAACTTCGTGTGCGACAGCGATTGATCGCTTCTCGCGCAATCAAAGTGCATCAGGACTCAAATGACGAATCCACCACTGACATTGATGCTCTGTCCAGTTATGAACCGCGCATCCTCTGAGCACAGGAAAGCAACCACACCCGCGATGTCTTCGGCTGTGCAAAGTCTGCCTAGCGGGTGTCGCTCCATGGCATGGTCAAATGTGGCCTTTTCGGAGAGGTGGTTCGCGGTCATGTCGGTGGTGACGTAACCCGGTGCAACGGAATTCACTAATATTCCCCGTGGGGCCAATTCCAGAGCCCAGTTCATTGTTAATGAGTCGATGCCAGCCTTTGTAGCACCGTAAAGACTGCGGCCTCCCGCGATGCCTGTCCTGCCCGCGACAGACGAGATGTTGATAATTCGCCCGCCCGGTTCGAGAAGCGGCAGGGCACACTGGGTAACCCAAAACGGCCCTTTGAGGTTGGTGTCGACAATTTCATCGATGAGTTCAGCGGGCGACGCTCCTAATGGCGAGCCCTTCCATACCCCGGCATTTTTGATCAGAAAGTTCAGGCGGAAACCGCGTAACTCTGAAAACATCGCTTTTAACTCTTCCATGGACGCGAGGTTGGCGCGAACCAATTTCGTATCATGTCCCATCGCTCGTACTACCTCGTCGGCTGCGACCTTGTCTTGGTTGTAGTGCAAAACGACGTTCGCGCCCTGAGCCGCGAGACGCAGACAGATAGCCCGACCGATTCCGCGTGACCCCCCGGTGACCAGAGCCGTCGTACCTTTAAGCGTTCCCATATGCTCAATACTCGCCGATAGCAAACGATAACAGCCCGTTTCGTGATCGATCCAGCAAGGTTATCTCCCGGGACTACATATGGAGAACGAAGGTCTGTATGGTTAGCGAACCAGAAACATCTGGCAAGCAGTTCCGGAATCGCTTCAGCAGTACTGAGTAGCAGGTCTCGTGAGCATCCGGTAGCTTCGACAACGAGGATCGAACTGATCACCCGGCGTTTGGTACCATCGATTGACCTCTCAACCCCACGCTCCGAGGCTTTTCGATAAACTCAATCAGGAACTGACGTTTTGGGTTGGGAAAGCAAAACTTGCAGCTTGAAAGCTTGACTCATTTACTCTAGTTTCTTCACTTCAAGACCTCTAGGGGTGCTTGACGCTGCGACGGCGAACTTCTAGGGTGGACTGCATGAACGAGTCTGTCGAGCCTGTAGATCCGCGCGCAACTTTAAAGCGCCAGGCGGCAGAATATGCCGTCCGGTACATCGAGTCAGGAATGGCTATCGGGCTGGGTACCGGTTCGACTGCCATCTTCGCTGTTCGCTATATCGGAGAGCTTCTTCGAACGGGCAAACTCCGGGACATCGCTGCCTTCGCGACGTCTCGGGTTACCCGGGAGCTGGCGGTTCAATTGGATATACCAATGCTTCCCGACGATCTGCCGCAGAGGCTCGATGTCACTATCGATGGTGCTGATGAGGTCGACCCTCAGCTCAATCTGATTAAAGGTGGAGGCGGTGCCTTGCTGAGGGAGAAGCTGGTCGCCCAAGACACCGTGCGTGAGATCATCGTTGTCGATGACAGCAAACTGTCACCGCGGCTGGGCACCCTGCATGTATTGCCGGTAGAGGTGTTACCGTTCGGCTGGCGCTCGCAAGCCAGCTACCTCGAGTCGTTGGGCGCCAGATATGTTGTTCGCCACTCCGCCGATGGAGGAGAATACCGCACCGACCAGGGCAATATGATTCTGGACTGTGACTTTGGACCGATAGTGAACCCTGCGGAACTTGCCGACCACCTGCAGGAACGCGCGGGAATCGTAGAACATGGGCTATTCCTGGGTCTGACGCACACCGTCGTTGTAAGCGCCTCCAGTGGAATTCGTTTGCTTCCTGGCTAACCTTCCGGTGACTGTTGCAGTCTATCTGCCGCGCAGTCAAACAACTTGCTTTGTCAGCCGCCTTGCCGCCTCTTGCAACCGACATCGTCGCTCCCCTGCCTCTCAAATGAGAGCGTAGGTTTGCCTCCGTGCTGCCCACATAGACCACATTGTTTGAGATCGCTGGGCGATAAAACTGAGCCCACGCTGGAATGGAGGTGGCACCTCTGGTTCCACGGCTGCTGGCCGCATTGGAGGCTTTGGCGGTTTGTGCCGATAACAAAAGGAAGGACTTGAGGACCATTACGGGTCCGCAAAAGCCTTACTCAACAAGGGAGAAAGGCTGCCGGAAGAGTATTTGCCTATGCAAGAGGCCTGCTCTTCCGGTAGCAGATGCGGTATTAGCCGACGCTCAAGGTCGCGCAGTTGCGGAGCTTGGGAGTCCTGTTATGTTCGTCATTCTGAAAGTGCAGTCGGGATCGAATTCAGGGCAGCGCTTTCGCATCACGCCCGGCCAGCAGGTCCTTGTTGGCAGAAAATCACCCGCTGACATTACCTGTCCCACGGACCGATTCGTCTCCAGCGCTCACTTCTCGCTGGAGAACGACGCTGAAAAGTGTTGGATTACCGACCTGAATAGCCGCAATGGAACCTTCGTGAACGAACAAAAAGTGCACCGGATCGCGCTGAACGACGGTGACACGGTCCGGGCGGGCCTCACAATATTTGCCGTGCGAATGAAAGCTGACGATGCCAGAGATTCCAGCACCTCAGGCAATGTCGTGGCACTGCCGGGCACGATTTGCTAGACCGTTTCCCTGGCAACTGCAGACCGTACTCACCAGAAACGAACCGATCTCTGCTGAGGCCTTCCGGAAGCTTTTCGTTACATTCCTACGTGGTTCCCTCGCCATCAGAGAAAGGCATCGGCTGAGGGTTCATCAG
>CAZDYZ010000048.1:0-1773 GCA_964509525.1 uncultured Acidobacteriaceae bacterium | reverse complement strand
CGCGTCACCCTTAGCGGCGAGGAACTGGACCAGGCCGGCTTGCTGCTGGACTTCAAGGAACTGAAAGACGTTCTGCGCCCGGTGATGAACTATCTCGACCACCAGATGATGAATGAGTTGGAACCGTTTACGACGGTTAATCCGTCAGCGGAGAACCTAGCTAAGTACTTCTACGATGAGACCAATTCGCGGTTGAAGCAAAGCACCAACGGTCGAGTGTGGGTAAAGGACGTGACCATCTGGGAGACGGATACGACCGCGGCGCGCTACAGCGAACAACAGGGCTAAAGCGCAATCAATGGTAGCTCCCTCTTCGGGCTCGAGTCCGTTCGGGATGAGAAGAACAACGAACTTAGTGACCTGCCCTTGAACAAGCCCGAGCTAGTTCTAAAGGGAATGCCCTGGGAAGAGTTTTTGCGGCCTTACTTTAGTGATGCAGATCATAGAGATTTACAAATCGCTACAAGGAGAGTCCTCGTATAGCGGACTGCCATGTGTTTTTATACGTCTGGCAGGATGCAATCTGCGTTGCACCTGGTGCGACAGTGAGTACACCTTCGGCGGCGGCCAGCGCATGACGCTGGAGAACATCGTGCAGGAGGTGCATCGGCTTTCGGCCGATGAAGGATTGGTCGAGATCACTGGAGGGGAACCACTATTGCAGGAGCGAGAGGTGGTTCCCTTAATGCAGCGCTTGCTCACTATGGGCTACACCGTTCTACTAGAGACGAGTGGGGAGCGGCCGCTGGAGGGTGTTCCGTCGCAAGTGGTGAAGATTGTAGATGTAAAGTGCCCCGACTCGGGCGAAGGTGATACATTTCGCATCGAGAACTTGAAGGCGCTTACGGCTCGTGATGAAGTCAAATTTGTTATTGCCAGCCGTCGCGACTACGAATTTGCGAGCGCCTTTATCCGGGAGCATGTACTGGGTTCGCGAGTCGCTTCGCTGATCCTTTCGCCAGCTTTCCGCAAGGACGCGTGCGGAAGTCGTGATGCCTCGCATTGTCTAGTGGATCCCCAACAACTTGCGGAGTGGATACTGACGGACGGGCTAAAGGCGCGGCTTGGACTTCAAATCCACAAGTTCATATGGGAACCTTCACTGAAGGGCGTGTAGGTTTCTGCAGAATGCAGAAGCAGCAAGCACAAGTCGTGGTGGCCCTCAGTGGCGGTATGGACTCTGCCACCTGTGCAGCATTGGCGGTGCGCAACTTCGGTGCGCCCGCAACCGCCGCACTTCACATCAGCTACGGGCAACGCACAGAGAGCCGTGAGCAGCAAGCATTTGAGGCGATCTGCGACCGGTTGGAGCTGGGCAGGCGTCTGACCGTGCACACCGCATTCTTTCGCGCTATTGGTGGTTCGGCGCTTACCGACGACCGGATCGCGGTTCCAGATGCCGGACCGGAGATTGGTTCGCAGATACCAGTGACGTACGTTCCATTCCGCAACGCGCATTTCCTGTCCGCGGCAGTGAGCTGGGCCGAGGTGCTGGGCGCCGAGCACATCTACGTCGGCGCGGTGCAACAGGACAGTTCTGGCTATCCCGACTGTCGCTCCGAGTACTATCAGGCGTTCAACGAGGTGATACGCAGGGGAACGAAGGAGGGAAAAATTCGTGTCGAGACACCGCTTATCGCCTTGCGCAAGTTCGAGATTGTGAAGCTTGGCCTTGAACTGGGCGCTCCCTTCGATTTAACGTGGTCATGCTACGGGCGCGAGGACCAGGCTTGTGGCGTTTGTGACAGTTGCGCGTTGCGCCTGCGGGCGTTT
>CAZDYZ010000047.1:0-2097 GCA_964509525.1 uncultured Acidobacteriaceae bacterium | reverse complement strand
CCGCGCAGATAGATGTATCCGGACTCGGCGCCCACGGCAAGTGCCGCGATCATGACACCCTCGATGACGGAATGCGGATCGTGCTCGAAGATCAGGCGGTCCTTGCAGGTACCGGGCTCGCTTTCGTCACCATTACACAACACGAACTTCGGCTTGTCCGACTGCTTGGGCACAAACGACCACTTCATGCCGGTGGGAAACCCCGCGCCCCCGCGGCCACGCAGGTTCGATGCCTTCACCTCGTTGATGATTGCCTCGGGACTCATGGAGATGGCCTTCCGCACAGCCTGGTAGCCGTCTAGCTCCAGATAACGGTCGAGGTTGGTTGCACCCAAGCCAAAGCGCTTGGAGATCACCTTCACTTCATCGGGATGGGAAACGAGGTACGCCATGTCCGTCACGCGCCGTTGGCAATTCGTAAGCCTGGTGGAGGCTGCGTTCTCAGCCGCTGGCCTTATTGCTGTTCCTTCTTGCGCAAACCGTCAATCAACTTGTCAATCTTCTCCGGTGTCAGGTTCTCGTGGAATTCGTAGTTCATCATCAGCGCCGGAGCCCAGGAACAAGCCCCGATGCATTCGACTTCTTCCAAATGAAATAGCCCGTCGGAGGTAGTTTGGCGATTCCCGACGCCCAGTTTCTCCTTGCAATGCTCGAAGAGTTCGTCCGCACCCCGGAGCAGACAGCTTACATTGGTGCAGATCTGAAGGTTGTACTTGCCGATTGTGTGCGTCCGCAACATGGAGTAGTAGCTGATCACATCACGCACCTCCAGATCGGACAATTCCACGCGCCCTGCAATCTCGTGGATAGCCTCGTCGGTCAGCGCACCCACCTCATCCTGGATGTAGAGCAGCATCGGCACCAGCACAGAGCGCTTGGTCGGATAATGTGTGACCATGGTGGCGAAGCGCTTTTCGAGTTGGTCAGAAAATTTCATTCCCTGGTAAGCCATCCATAATCGATCGTCACTTTTGGCACCGAGCGCTTGGCCAGCGCCCCGCCCAGCGCTGACTAAGGGAAGGGCCAAGAACTAACCCACTACCGATCCACATCTCCCAGCACAATGTCGATACTGCCGATGGCAGCTACCACGTCGGCGATCAAACGACCTTCGCACATTTTGCGCAAGGATTGAAGGTTCGCGAACGACGGTGAACGCATATGCACGCGGTACGGTTTTGCTGTGCCGTCGCTTACCACGTAATAGCCCATCTCTCCGCGCGGAGATTCAATCGGCATGTACACTTCACCCGCGGGCACCGTGAATCCCTCGGTAACAATCTTGAAGTGATAGATCAGCGCTTCCATTTGCGTTTTCATCTTCTCGCGGTCGGGCAGCACCACATGCGGAGCGTCTGCCTTCACCGGACCTTCGGGGATGCCCTCCAGCGCCTGCTTGGCGATCTTCTGCGACTCGCGGAGTTCGGCCACGCGAACCAGATATCGTGCGTAGACATCGCCGTCTTTGGAAACCGGAACGTTGAACTGAAAGTTCTCGTATCCGCTATAAGGTTGGTCGCGGCGCAGATCCAGATCCACCCCGCTGCCTCGCATCGTGGGTCCTGTCGCACACAGCGCGATGGCATCTTCGGGAGCAAGGTATGCCACGCCCTTGGTGCGCTTCACCCAGATGGGGTTGCTGGTCAGCAAGCTCTCATATTCATCGATATTGGCCGGGAAACGATCGAGGAAACTCTTCACCCTGTCAAAGAAGCCGAGCGGCGGCTCCAGCGCCAATCCACCAATGCGAAAGTACGAAGTCATCATCCGCTGTCCGGAGACCGCCTCAAACAGGCGCAGCACGTCTTCGCGCTCACGGAAGCAGTAGAGAAACACCGTCATGGCGCCGATGTCGAGCGCATGCGTGCCCAGCCAGACCAGGTGCGAGTTGATGCGGGTTAGTTCGTTGAGCATGACCCGGATCCACTGCGCGCGCGGCGGAATCTCCAGCCCCAGTAACTTCTCCACCGCCAGCACGTAACAGAGGTTGTTGGTCATGGGGCAGAGATAGTCGATGCGATCGGTGAGCGGAACCACCTGCTGGTAGAACTTGGCCTCGCAGGTTTTTTCAATGCCGGTGTGCAGAAACCCGACGTC
>CAZDYZ010000046.1:0-2435 GCA_964509525.1 uncultured Acidobacteriaceae bacterium | reverse complement strand
TCGCCCACTGCCGAGGTGTCGGGCTCGCCAATGACAAGAGGGCCGGAGAAGACGCAAACAATTCTTATAGACCAAAGTCAGACTTTTTCTCGTTCAAATTCTTCATGGATGCACCGCAATGAGGACACTTTTCCAGCTTCGCATAGGTTACTTGATTACAAGAGGAACATTTAAATATAGGCATGTAAACGGTCTTGGCCAGAGACCTGCGTTGCTCCAGCTCGGTCGGAGACATAAGGCCCGCCCAAATAAGTTTGGACATGAATTTGAGGACTTCATGCGCGGAAAGTCCGTACTTGTTCATCAGACCGACATCATCCATTCCAGCCCTAATGTCCGAGAGGAATTCCGAGGCCTTGACCTGGCGTTTCGCCACCGCTTCCCTTCCCTTTTCCGGAAACAGCCCGAGAACTTGGTGCATGTCATTGTTGACGGGCTGCACCATCACCCATTGGAGGTTTGATACCCCGGATCTCAGCCGGTCCCAGGAATTCCTCTGTCAAGAGTTGCTGGCAAGGCCCATGTATTTTAACTAATTTATTTTCCGATTATTTTTGGGCCTAAATCAATACGTAATTATTGGTAGTAAAATGGGTATCTGGATTACCCATAGCTTTTCTGTAAAATTATTTCAGAGCCGCTGTTTGTTAGACGAACACTATTAAGTCCAGGTGAGTGATGTGCCTGGGGCCCCACGTTTACCTGGTGCAGAACCCTCTAAGAGCTTGACGCTCCCATTACGCGAGACAGGATCGACATTCGCAATAGCCCTGACCATAAGATCGAGAAAGAGGCCTCCCGTGTAGCGATGAATCCCCTCACCTTCCTCATATCGTTCTACGCTTAGCCATTTGCATTCTGAGCGATTTTTTGAAAGAGGTAAAGGCAAGAGGTGGGGGTTTTCGCATATTTGGGAACGAGAATCCGAAAGGGATTTGTATTTTTAGACAAGCCAAACAACGCCCACGTTCCGAGACCGACTAAGATTAGTCCTACCCCGACAGCGGCGCTTATTCCGCTCGTCCTATCAATTGATTTGGTCAGTTTTTCCAATTTTGTATTCGAGGTCCGCAGAGGAATCTACTGCCATTTTATGGAGAACGACTTGCCATAAATCACCCTTGTTAGGCAACAGGTGGTCGTCCAGGAACTAATCCAGGATTTGACTGAACTACTTATACGCGTTCTTTTCACCCCTTGTATCAGTAACATGATTGTCGCTAATGCTTAGAGATGGACGAGTAATGATGCAAGGGCCAGTACCGCGGAAATGATGGCTACAATAAGGGTACGTTTGTTATCCCCTATTGAGTGGTGTAGAATTCGGTTGGTCTCTTCCAAACGTGACGAGAAAGATGGATATCCCGCTGCTCTCTACAATCGATTAACGGAAGACGCTTGGTCTGTGTGGGAACTCGGGAAGATGCTGATTACAGAGCTTCAGACTGATCCCCTACTCTATCGCCTGTACTGTGACGTGGAAATGCCACTCGTTTCCGTACTGGCTGAGATGGAAAGATACGGTATTGATGCTGACTTGCCTAAGATCCGCCGGGCTTGGCCTAGAGTAGAAGCCGCCTGCATGCTCCTTTGTGAGCAGGTTACTGAGGCGTATGGACAAACGCTAAATCCATTTTCTGAGGCTCAGGTCAAGGATTTCCTTGTGCGGGCATGCGGTATACGTATCAAGAAGACAGACTCGGTTGATGACGACCTCTTGAAAGGACTCAGCCCCCGGCATTCACTTATACGCAAGATGCTGGCTTGGCGTAGATTGCATCGAGTGATCAGATTCTTTAAGAGCGTGTCGGATGGTGACCGTTGTTACCCGACGTGGTGGCAGACGCGTACTTCCACCGGGCGCATCACCTGCTCTGATCCTGCCCTGCAGAGTCTGCCAAAAGCTTTTCGCCGGTACCTACTCCCCGGTGAAGGCCGGGTTTTCATTGAAGCCGACTATTCTGCTTTTCAGCTCCGGTTGCTCGCACATTTGTCACAAGACGAAGCCCTGGTTGAGATGTTCCAGACCGGCCATGACCCTCACGATGAGACGCGGAAACGGCTGGAAGGCAAAGAAATACGGATCACAAGGGCGCAAGCCAAAGCAGTCAATTTTGCCATCTGCTACGGAGGAACGGCCTGGTCCATCCAGGGTGCCTTGGGATGTGAACTTTCAACGGCACATAGGATCGTGAAGGAGATTTCGGCAATCTACCCTGGCGCTGCCGGATATCTCGATGGCTTTGCTGAGGCTTTGACTGAGATTTCAGAAGGTCAGAGGTTCGTGAAATCTCTTTATGGCCGTAGGCGCTGCTTCCACCACGAGGGACCACTTACACAAAGAGAAAAACGACAGGCCAAGAATGCGGTTGTTCAGATGCTTGAGGCCGATGTGTTCAAAATTGCCATACTTGAACTCCATCGGGCCTTCCAGG
>CAZDYZ010000045.1:0-1880 GCA_964509525.1 uncultured Acidobacteriaceae bacterium | reverse complement strand
TTCTGTTTCCCGACTTCTTCAGGGCCAGCACTGAGGCCGTCGGCGCAGGCTGGCGCAGCCTCTGGCTCGGGGTTGGAGTGCTGGCGGGCGTGCCTGTAGCTGTAGTTGTGACAGCCATCACACTGGTTGGCATTCCGGTCTCGCTAATGTTGCTCGAGTTGTATCTGGCTGCGATCTACCTGGCAAAGGTTTGGGTTGGAGCATTCCTCGGGCGGATACTTCTGAAGCCAGCCGGGGCAGCGAAAAGCGATTGGCTGCTGGGACTACTGGTGGGCCTGCTGATCCTCACCATCGTCGGGTTCATCCCGTACCTTGGCGGCCTAGTCCGCTTCGGTGTGGTTTGCCTAGGTTTGGGAGCGTTTGCCTGGCAGCTTTATCGGACTTCACGACCGGCAATGACAGCCTGAGCCCTGCGGGAGGGTGGGTCCCCTGCACGCTTCGAGTGCCGCAGTAGCGGGCCTCATCGTTCAGTGGGCGCCGCGTGCGACACACCGGAAGACGCGTTGGCTCAACCAGTCCGGAATGGGTTTGACTGACAGCGAAGTAAGCGTGCCCAGCGGGTTTACTTCAGGGCTCCAGACAACAAGGACGCTGTGTTTGTGCCCCCTTTAATTTGAACAAACTTGGTGAGTATCGGCACAAACTTACCGACCATTCCCGGTGATAGACCCAACTTCTCAAATGATGCCGTCGTCGAAGCCAAGCCCCCCACGCCACCCGGTAACGAACCAGCGAGACTGGAAAGCCCCGACATATTGTCAGTCGATGGCGCAGCCTTGAGAAAACTATTCATGCCAGGCACCGCAGCAGCTACCTTACCGAAGTCCTCGGGGCTCAGGCGGCTCTTGGCCAAACTGAACAACGCGCCCGCTCCACCAGTAGCTTGTGCTGGAGTGACGGAGAGCTCTTTGGTCAGTTGGCCGACCAATTCCGGACTTGCACTTGCTGCATTCGAGGGGACACCCTGAGCCAGCACGGGTTGGCCGGCAAGTAGAGAAAGAACGGCCAACCACAAGACAGCACGAGTCATTTTCATACAGTCCATGCGACCTCCGATTTTACGAATGTTTGCGGTGTGCTCGTGTTTCCCGCCCCAGCATATGGGCCTAAGAGAGCGCGATGACGCTGACATTGTACCTCGTATACCAGAGGGTCCTGAACGAGCTTCTAGAGTCAAATTGAGAAGCCAGCTACCTTAGCACCTTCCGACTACCGACGAGCCGCCTGAACGCAGGGAGCCCGATCACCCTGAAAACGGGTTGTCATATCTGCGCCGACCGCACTCCAGCGCTTACCTGCTCCTTCTCAGGATCACAACAAATGTGGAACTAGGCACCCATGTCTTGGAAAAAACGATTACTGAGGTAGGACAGAGGGCGTTTTCATTCGGCAGAGACCGTCATTTTTGGAGAAAGCGTGGGAAGTCCTGCGGACGTTCTTCTGAATCTAGTGCATCTTGAGTACTTTTGCGTCATAAACAACCTTCCCACCAACCACAGTCAGAATAGATTCTGTCTTAGGCAGATCGTCAACCGGAATCTTGAAAATGTCCTGCGACAACACGGCAAGATCAGCCAGCTTACCGGCTTCCAGAATTCCTTTCTCTTTTTCTGCAAGTTCAGAGTAAGCCGAGGTTAACGTGTAAGCGGTAGCCGCTTGTTCGCGTGTGATTGCCTCCTGTGGTCTCCGATGCGAGTCATCTTAACCTGTGAAGCCAGTAGTTTGGGAGAGGTAGCAAAATACTATTGCGACCTCGCCTCCTCCACTTTGGCTTGTTTCAGGAAGGGATATCGGGGCTCGGCGTCTTTATGAGGCGGGCCTACGCACCGGCGCCGGTGCTCGCTAAGCCAATTGTTTTTTGGCGGAGGAGAAACACCGCG
>CAZDYZ010000044.1:0-3087 GCA_964509525.1 uncultured Acidobacteriaceae bacterium | reverse complement strand
GGACGCGTCACGCGCGAACGCACTGTGAAGGTGAACGTTCCTGCTGGGGTTGAGGAAGGGGCGCGCATATTGTATTCCGGCGAAGGCGAGGCTGGTTTGTACGGCGGCCCCTCCGGCGATCTCTACGTTGTGTTGCATATCAAAGAGCATCCGTTCTTCCAGCGCGAAGGCAAACACCTGTACTGCGTGGTGCCGATCTCGTTCCCGCAAGCAGCGCTCGGTACCGAGATTCAAGTGCCGACTCTCGATGGCGACTTTACGTTGAAGATCCCTGAGGGCACGCAGACGGGCACAACCTTTAAGGCGAGAGGGAAAGGTGTGCCGGTGCTGAATGCCCGCGGCCGCGGTGATCTGTATATCGAAGTGAAAGTGCAAACACCGGCGAAGCTCAACAGCCGCCAACGTGAACTGCTGGAGGAGTTGAGAACGATGACCTCGGTGGAAAACAAACCGGTCAGCGCCTCACTGTTTCGCAAAGTCAAGGACATTTTTCTTTAGCACCGCCCTCAGAGTCCTTAAACCACGTGGCGAGAGAGAGTGTCGGCATAGCCTGCTCAGACCTGCCTTCGGTTCGCTACTACCATGGAGAGACCTCTGGCCAGGCTCTTCCGGCCTATTTTTGTAAAGATAGACATTCCTTGGATAAGGCCTTCCGAATCTACGCCTGGTTTCTACTGGTGGTGACCGCTTTGCCCGCGGCCGCGCGACTGGCCAAACCGAGGGAGTTGGCACGTATCCTGCTGGTGCGCTATCAACATCCCCAGCGTCGCAAACGGGCTCGCATTGGCGGCCTTATTTACCTGGGGCTCTCGCTGTTTGCTATTCCGTTTCTGCTCCGCCCCGAGATGCGCCGTGAGCGTTGGCTGGTAATGGCGGTGCTGGTGGGCATGGTCTCAGCACTGGAGTTCCTGCTGAACAGCCGTGGGCTGAGCGAAGACATCCTTACCCGTCAAAACCGCGCGTTCGGAGGGGTGTACGCCTCGATGGCGATTGCCGTCGCGCTTCTACTGTTCACACGATGACCCGACGCCGCTGGATTGCCGATGACTTCTCAAGGGATTGTGCTACTTTGACCGGGGCGCATGCCACTCATCTTTCACGCACACTGCGGGCACGTGTAGGGCAAAGGTTTGAAGTCGTGTGCGGCGATCGAGTACGAAATGCGACGGTGTCGAGCGTCAGTGACGACCGTGTAGAGTTCGCCTTGGGCGAAGAAATCGCCGCAAGCGAAACTGTGCCCATCACCTTGCTGCTTGCCATCTTCAAGTTTGACCGTATGGAATGGGCTATCGAAAAATGCACCGAGCTGAATGTGCACAGAATCATTCCCGTCTTGGCGAGACGTACAGAAAAGCATCTGGCCCTGGCGTCCGTGAAACGTGTGGAACGCTGGCAGCGCATTGCTCGCCAAGCGGCAGAACAGTCGCGGAGGATTGCGCCTCCTAAGATTTGCGAGCCGATGAAGCTGGCGCATGCTCTTAACTGTGACGCCGATCTCCGTGTGGTTTTGACGGAACAGGGGTGTGAAACCACCTTGACCGAAGTCCTACAGAGAGGCTGCCACGCAACATCGTTGGCGCTGGCGGTAGGTGCCGAGGGCGGCTGGACTGCGGATGAGCTGCTGAGCTTCGCGCAATCGCACTGGATCAATGCTTCTCTGGGCGAGACTATCCTGCGTGCCGAAACTGCTGCAGTTGCTGGCTTGGCAATCGCCAAAGCAGAATTCAAGAACCGCTGAGAATGCGTTGGCCTTTGCAAATAAATCACCAAGTTAGACTAGCTCGGCGCGACAGAAAGTCGAGTGATCTCGCGCGTGACTCCAACAACCGTGTTGATTGCCTTCGCAAGTCTTTGATCTCTTTCGGGATAGCTAACGTCCTAAGTTGAGTCCTTGCTTTAGGTTCCTAACTAAATAATGGATCGCGAAAGACCATCGTTGCAGTTTGAGGCAAAGATAAACGGTGGCGGCAGTCAGGAGTTTCACCAGCCTAACTGCTGCGATTACCAGTTGCTTGGCAACGAGTCACTGAGTTCAGTCGTGAGCGCCCATTCGATGGCTCTCTGTTGCTCACGCGCCAGCTTCATTCCCTCGCGCGTCAAGTAAAAGACGTCATGCGCGACCGCGCCTTCGGTATCAATCAGGGCCACCTCGATACTGCAGTTTTCACGGGCCAGCGTAGAGCTGATGGTGTGCAGCAATCCCGGACGGTCCTGCGTGATCACTTCCAGTAAAGTACTGCTTGGAGAAGATTCGTCGTCGTAGCGTAACCGCGTGTCAACCTTAATCTTCGCCGGCTTGCTGTCGGCCTTTAGGCGTGATTGCAACAGTGGCTCGAGAGGCGCTTCATGCATCAGGATTTCGACGACCGACTTCTTGAATCGCTCACGCTCCGGGGGGTTCAATTCCAGCGTGTGAAACCTGTCTTTGAAGTAGAAGCTGTCAACAATCACTCCGGCGCGATTCGAAAACGCACTGGCTTTGGTGATGTCCATACCCCAACCGTAAAGGATTCCGGCCAGCATGGAGAACAAGCCAGCGCGATCGGCGGTCACAACCGTGAGTTCGTGCTGTCCGCTTACGCGCCGTACTCCAATTTGCACCGGCTCCTTGCGTAGACGGCTTGCCATTTCAAAATGCAAGATCACCTGTTCGGACGTGTGTGACATCAGGTAGCGTTGCGGCAAACCGTCGAGGAACTTCAGCAAGCGCGACCGCTGTTTGGGTAGCAAAGCGGCAACACGCTCCACTTGTTCGGTGCAGACTTCAGCATGAAACCGCTCTTCGTCCACACTGCGGTCGAAATAATTGGCAGTGCCAGCGTACAAACGCCACAGGTTTTCGGCCTTCCACGCGGTGAGGGCTTCGGGATTTACCGACTTGATATCGGCCAGCGTAAGCAGCGTCAGCATCTTCAACCTCTCAGGCGCGGCCAATGTGCTGGCCAGGTCGCGGACTGTTTCCGGATCGTAAATGTCGCGGCGACGCAAGGTGGATGACATTTCAAGGTGGGTCGCGATCAAGAAGCAGACAGTCTGGGCGTCTTCCCCCGAAAGGCCCAAGCGCTTCACCGCCCCTGCCGCCAGCTG
>CAZDYZ010000043.1:0-1769 GCA_964509525.1 uncultured Acidobacteriaceae bacterium | reverse complement strand
TCGTGGACGTGGTCTATGCCAAAGGCATATTCCGCGATCCGGCGTGGGTGGAATTCGCGCGCTGGAACGCGATCTCGCGGGTGGAGGTCGACCGCCAGGGACAAGCCAAGGTGGCCGTCATCGACGCCGACGCTTCCACTTACATCATGAACGCGGACCTCGCACACTGGAAGGGAACGGAATGGGAACACGAT
The DNA here is from genome assembly GCA_964509525.1 of uncultured Acidobacteriaceae bacterium. Taxonomy (GTDB): domain Bacteria; phylum Acidobacteriota; class Terriglobia; order Terriglobales; family Acidobacteriaceae; genus Bog-257. The sequence continues at coordinate 1,575 of CAZDYZ010000043.1, read as the reverse complement.
CTCATGTCCGCACCGCCTGCCCTGGCTAACGTTCTGCGACCCCACGGAGAGTTCGCCGTCATCGGGCCGGGCGGCGGAGTTGACGTGTTACGCGCGGTTGCGAACGGGAGCCCCAACGTAACCGGGATCGAAATCAATCCCATCATCGCTACCACCGTCATGCGCGGGCGCTACGCCGATTACTCGCAGCATCTCTACCAACGACCCGAAGTGCACATTCATGTCAGCGACGGGCGCTCGTATCTGCGCTCATCGGCGCAACGCTTCGATGTTGTGCAGATGACGCTGGTGGATACCTGGGCCTCGACGGCGGCGGGCGCATTCGCCCTGAGCGAAAACAACTTGTATACGGTGGAGGCGTTCCGCGAGTACTTCGAGCATCTCAAGCCCGAGGGAATGATCGCCGTCACACGCTGGGAGTTTCAACATCCGCGGGAGGCGTTGCGCGTGGTCGCAGTCGCGATGGAAGCGCTTCATCGCATGGGGGTGGCCAATCCGGAACGCCATTTTATGGCCGCATCGCAAGGCGCGCTCAATGAGGATGGCATCCCGGTGGTCGTGCTGGCCAAGAGGACTCCTTTCACCGCTGCGGAAGAAGACAGCGTACGCAACTATCTGGGTAGCTACGATAAGATCACGCCGCTTTATCTGCCGTCGCAGCCGGGGAGGAATCCGTTTTCGGAGCTGATTGCCAGTAACGATGCTTACGCTTTCGCGAACAGCTATGCCTATAACGTCGCGCCGGTCAGCGACAACGCCCCGTTTTTCTTTTTCACTCTGAAACCGAGTCAGATTCTGGGTGAAAAAGGAGTACGGAGAGGGATTGACTGGAAGGTAAATCTGGGAGTGCTGATGCTGCTTCTGGTGTTGGTCATTTCTGTGTGCGCGGTGCTGCTTTTCTTGGTTTTGCCCTTGGCGCTGAAGACCGGCGGGGCCCGTCAGTCGGCGCTTCCCCTGCTCTATTTCGTGGCGGTGGGACTAGGCTACATTTTTGTTGAGATCGCGTTCATCCAGCGTTTCGTCTTGTTCCTCGGGCATCCCACCTACGCTTTGACGGTGGTGATCTTTCTGTTGCTGCTTTCGAGCGGAACGGGAAGCCTGTTCTCGCGTCTCTGGCTGCCGCGTACGGAAATGGGCTGGTTGCCGCTGGTGCTGGTCGCCGCGACGATTCTAGTCTATGTGTTCTTCCTACCCAGCCGCCTGGCGGGGATGGTCGGTCTCGATTTTGAATACCGTCTCGTGGTGAGTGGGGTTCTTCTGATTCCGCTGGGCTTCGTCATGGGGATGCCATTCCCGACGGGCCTGCGGGCGCTGGCGTCGCTCCCAGCCCCTGACTTCCCCGCAGCTGACAACGACTCCCACAACGCCATCGAGTGGGCCTGGGCCATGAACGCCGCAGCCAGCGTACTGGGCTCGGTGCTGGCCATGGTCATCGCCATCCAGTTCGGATTGACCGTCACGCTGGCATGCGGCGCAGGCGCGTACCTCATCGCGCTCGGGCTTATGCCCATCTTGCGCACAAAAGCGGCTTAGCGCCGGCTCCGGTTTTGTTATTATTCTCGCGTGGGCGTGCCG
>CAZDYZ010000042.1:0-1564 GCA_964509525.1 uncultured Acidobacteriaceae bacterium | reverse complement strand
CGAGTGTAACCAGAGTTCCCGAAAACCCAAACCCTCCTAAAATCAGGAGGGGTTACAGATTCTCGCTCAGAGCGAATTTGGCTCTGGCGACGCGCATCTAGCCTAAATTGGCTCTATTAGTCTGATTCCGGTGCGCCTGCTGAGCTACGAGTTGAGGCGCTACCGGGAAGACTGATGCGTGAGTTTTGCGGCTCCTGGATACCATGATCAATTCAAGAAACACTTAGCCTGGATTACCACGGCCAAGTAAGCAGGCGAGAGCACATGTTCCGGAGGAGGGCGCTTAACACTCGGGATTGTGATCCAGACTTTCATCCCACATGCCAAGATTGACAGCGGTCGAAGACTGACAGTTCCCCCCCAAACTGAACTGCAGGTCGCAGGCTTGTGGTGCAGAATATCGTCTAGACATGAATGCGGCTTTCTTGGTTACCAGTTTCTATTCCGTGCTCGCAACGCTCGTCCTTTTCATTCACGCACTCTTTATACTATGGGTTGTGTTCGGAGCGTTTCTGGCGCGCTCCCGCGTGCTTCTCCAGTGGCTGCATATTGCTTCTCTCATCTGGGGAGTTCTCTCGGAACTTCTTCCGTGGCCCTGTCCCTTAACCCTGCTGGAGAATTGGCTCGAACAGGGAGCCGGAATCGAGCCCTACCAGGACGGGTGCTTGCTCCATTATCTGGATAGGCTGATCTATCCGAGCGTCCCTGCAAGCGCTCTCACAATGGCTGCAGTAATCATCTTTCTTCTAAACCTGGCCTTCTACGTTCGGTTGAGACGACGCGCAAGGCAGGTTTTGTAACCGCTCCTCGTTCCACACGCCGCCAAAACCAGGTGCATCTACGATCCGCTCTGATGTTTTTTCGCTGTAAGAACCACAATCATTGGTCTTGCAAAGCCCGGCCTTTGGCGCTGTCTAACATCCGGCTGTCGGTAATCGAGTTTTCTCCCGAGCAACAGAAATATCTTAGGTGCGCGGCAAGGGCTGCCTCATGTGTACTCCTTCCCGGTGCACCACGTTTCTGCTCAGCCAGGTCTATACCGTTATTCGTAATCAAAAAGAGTCATAAAGCCGAAATCCATGTGCAACTGCTGGTGGCAGTGGAAGAGCGTAAGGCCAGGATTGTCGGCAACAAAAGACAGCTCAGCTTCCTGATATCCGCCAAGCATAACGACGTCTTTCAGGATTCCGGCGGTGGGCTGCCCGGCCAGCTTCGTCAGCTCGAAGCTGTGGCGATGGAGATGAATAGGATGGATGTCGTCGGTGGCATTGCGCATGCGAATGCGGTAGCACTTACCCTGCTGCAAATGAAAGGTGGCGGGCACCATTTCTTTGCTTATTGGATAGGCAACGCCGTTGATGGCCCAGCGGTTGAAACCCTGTTCAGCAGCGTTGTCCTTGGTGAAGACCATGTCAAAGGTTCGATAGGGCTCACATTCGGCTGAGGCGCGTGTACCGAAGTGGGTGTAGTTCCACTTGAACGGCGGTGGCGCTGCCCACTGGGCCTTTCGGGTGTGTCCGGCATACTCGACCACGATGCCCATCCCGTGATGGCGATCGTCATC
>CAZDYZ010000041.1:0-23117 GCA_964509525.1 uncultured Acidobacteriaceae bacterium | reverse complement strand
CCTTCCTGAATAAGGAAAATCGCTTGGGCAAACCAGCAAGTATATCGCACCCTGGAGTGCTGAGATCGAGGGTAGTGTTGTAGGGACAACCTACCGCTCGTCCCAGCTCCAACCTGTGCAATGCTGTAGGAATCAGCTAAGCTGGCAAGACCTGCCAGCTAAGAGTATGCGCAGCGAAGCAGAAAAGCGCTCGCCAAGAACATAAGCCGGACCGCTGCTCTCAGGGCGAACCAGAAGTGATCCCGCAGCATTCGCCGGGAGTAAGAAGCTGGGACGAAAAAATAAGGGACATCGCTGCGTTCTGTCCCGCGAAGTCACCAGGCAATCAGATCCTGTCCCGAACGCACAGTAATTCTTCCCGCCTTTCCTATGCGCCCAAATGATGGTAGCTTCGATGCGTCGATCTCGCCGAATCAGCATTCATCAGCCGTTAACAAACTCGACGAGGGAGACGAGGGAGTACTCTGTCGCCATGGAATTCAGCAGCAACAACGTGTATGACCTGATTGTTGTCGGCAGTGGTCCGGCCGGGCAGAAGGCCGCTATCTGCGCCGCCAAGTTGCGCAAGAAAGTAGCCGTTATCGAGCGCAAACGCACTATTGGCGGGGTCTGCGTGCACACCGGCACCATCCCCAGCAAGACGTTTCGCGAGGCAATTCTGTACCTCAGTGGCCTTCGACAGAGGACGTTTTACGGCCGAGGCTATGCCCTGAAAGAAAACATTTCCATGCAGGACTTGATCTTTCGTTCGGATGCGGTGATGGCGCGCGAGATAGAGGTGATCAAAGCCCAGTTACGACGCAACCGAGTGACAGTGTTTGAAGGCAATGCGCGCTTCATCGACCCCCACACCATGGAAGTAGCCAGCGACGAGGGCTTCACCATGCTGCGCGGGAACAACTTCGTGATCGCCTGCGGCACGCGCCCTGCACACGACGCGCAGATTCCCATTGATGGCAAGCGTATCTTCGATTCCGACCAGGTACATGACTTGCAGGAGCTGCCGCGCGAATTGATCGTGGTCGGCGCCGGCATCATCGGTCTGGAGTATGCCTCTATGTTCGCCGCTCTGGGAGTGAAGGTAACGCTTCTCGACCAGCGACCCACAGTGCTTGAGTTTGCCGATCGCGAGATTATAGAGAGCCTGTGCTTCCAGCTCCGGCAGCTCGGTACCGTGTTTCGTCTGGGTGAAAGGGTTGTCTCCGTCGGGTTCGACGAACAGCGCGATCGCGTCTTTGCCAGCCTGGAAAGCGGTAAGAAGGTCCACGGTGCAGGCCTGCTGTATGCGGTCGGACGGCGAGCTAACAGCGACCAGCTCAACCTCAGTACGGTCGGCCTGGTGCCCGACGGACGCGGGAAGCTGATCGTGAATGAAAACTTCCAGACCGCCATTCCGCATATTTATGCGGCTGGCGATGTCATCGGTTTCCCGGCCTTGGCCAGTACTTCAATGGAGCAGGGAAGGCTCGCCAGTTGCCATATCTTCGGCATCTCGAGCAACATCCCGCCTAACCTGATTCCTTACGGCATCTATACCATTCCAGAAATTTCCATGGTGGGAGCAACGGAAGAGCAGCTCACGCGCGACAAGATTCCTTACGAGACCGGCATTGCCCGCTACGCAGAGCTTGCCAAAGGACAGATGTTGGGTGACGATCAAGGATTTCTGAAACTTATTTTCGCGCCCGATTCACTGAAGCTGTTGGGCGTGCACATCATTGGTGACCGCGCCACTGAGATCGTTCATATCGGACAGGCGGTGCTTGCTCTGGGAGGGACCATCGAGTACTTCCGCGATACTGTCTTCAACTACCCGACCCTGGCGGAAGCATTCAAAGTGGCGGCACTCGATGGATTAAACAAACTCTAAAGGTTAAGAGAAAAGCCGAACATGTGCCCTGACAACCCCGGAGCTTTTTGTGTAAACACAAGCGCCCTTTCGAATTAGAGGCCTGGTACTTTGTTCCGCAGTAAAATGTGCTGTGAAAGAGGTTGACACTGGCTTGCCGGGTGATGCTGAGAGGTCGTTTCCGGATCTGGCACACTTTATTCCCATGGATTTCGATGCACTGCAGAAATCGCTGCGCCAGGACAATCCACCAGCAGACCTGGACTTCGCCCTGACTGCTTTGTGGTGGGATGCGAAGGGTGACTGGAGCAAAGCTCACGAGTCCGCGCAACAGGACGAAGGTCCACGAGGAGCCTGGGTGCATGCATACCTGCATCGCAAGGAAGGCGATACGTCCAACGCAGCATACTGGTACCGTCGTGCGGGCCGGCCCGCTGCTAATGGTCGGGTTGCAGACGAGTGGCGCGAGATCACGGTTGCCTTGCTTGAGATGTAGGTCGTTTGGCTGAGTAACCTGTGACCCTCCCGAACCTGTGACCAAAGTGCGCAAAGCCTACCACTCGGCGTTTAGCCTCCGCCGACGAAATGCACAATCTCCAGACGGTCGCCGTCGGTCAGTTTGGTTTCGGACCACTGCGTACGCGTGACGATTTCGCGATTGAGCTCCACCGCGACACGGTCATCCTTCATTCCCAGTTGCGCGATCAACTGAGACAGCCGCAGCGGTTCGGAAAACGTCTTCTCCTGGCCGTTGATAAACAAGTGCATGGAAACACTGTAAAACAGTTTCGAGTTTAAGGTTCTATCCCGGAAAAATCGGGGGATCCGATCCCGCGAGGTTTTAAGCCTCAGAGCCGTACATTTTAGTGTGAAACTGTTGTAAGATGCCGGGGTTTCTCGCCGAGCCGCCATGGCCCCCGGTTGTTCATTTCGAAATAGGCTGCCCTGACCCAATGTGCGGCCCGGAATTCTTTGCCAAACAGTTTGACTGGAATGACCAGGAGTGCAGCCTGCGACCATGGCCGGCCGGAGCGGGCAGCGGCCCTAACGGGCACATCAACGCACTCGGGCACGAGAGGTGCAACATTGTTACTGTTTACGTTGACATGGACGTTGCGCGAGCCAAGGCGGCCGCACTGAGCGGCACGGTGTTGGTACCGGTCGCCACCTTTTCGCAGGGACAGGCTCCTGGTTCTCGGATCCTGGCAACGTCATAAGATTGTAGAAAGGTATGCAATGAGGCACTGAATGCAGCTGCTGCGTTACAAGCCACAACCACCGTTGGCGGATTTCGTCGATCAGCTCTGGCTTTCGCAGGGCGCCGCCCCTGAGCACCAGATGGAGCGCCTGCTGCCCGACACCACGTTGGAGTTGGTCATTAACCTGCAGCAGGACTGCATTAAGCTCTACGATCCGGTCGATCATTACCTTTGCGGTACAGCGCGAGGATACATCGTTTCTGGGCCGCGTTCGCGGTATTTCGTCATTGACACGCGAGACCAGGTGGCGACGATGGGAGTGCACTTTCGTCCCGGCGGAGCGTTTCCATTCTTCCGGGTTCCACCCAGTGAGCTCGCAGACCAATCGGTCGCCCTCGACGCCCTCTGGGGTCCGGCAGCCACAGAGATACGCGAACGGTTGCTGGCGAGTGCGTCGCCTGAAAGCAAATTTTGTGTGCTCGAGGCTTGCCTGCTGAAGCAGCTTGCCAAGCCGCTCGAGCGTCATCCCGCCGTCGGCATTGGCATGCAACTGCTACGCTGTTCCAGACAGCCATCGATTGCGCGAGTCGTCGACAAGGTTGGACTTAGCCAGCGGCGCTTCATCCAGCTCTTCGACGAGCAGGTGGGACTCACACCAAAGCTGTTCAGTCGAGTTACCCGCTTCCAGAGAGTGGTGCAGACCGTCCACGGTGCGGGCGAAGTTGATTGGGCCGACCTGGCGCTCGACTGTGGTTACTACGACCAGGCACACTTTATCCACGACTTCCAGACATTCGCCGGAATCACCCCCACAGCCTACCTTTTGCAGCGTAGCGAGCATCTCAACCATCTGCCGCTGGTAGAGTAGGTCAAATTATTACAATACGGTTCATTTCAAAGAGGGTGAGAATTAGGCACAATATCAGCAACCGTAATTCAATTCGGTGAGGAGAAAACCATGGTTAAACCAGTTCCCGATGGCTATCACACCGTCACACCGTACCTGACCGTGGCGGATGCGGAAGTCCAAATCGATTTCCTGAAGCGGGCGTTCGGCGGGGAAGAGAAGTATCGCCACACTGACGCAAAAGGACAAGTCAACCACGCGGAGGTGCGGGTCGGCGACTCGATGGTCATGATCGGACAGGCTCGTGGCGAATGGACACCAAGACAGGCCAGTTTCTACTTGTATGTCGAGGACGTGGATGCCGCTTACAAGCGGGCCGTAGCGGCGGGTGGCAAGTCATTGCGGGAGCCGAGAAACGAGGCGTACGGAGACCGCAGCGGCGGTGTCGAAGACTCGCAAGGCAACCAGTGGTGGGTCGCTACCCACATCGAAGACGTATCGGCGGAAGAGATCCAGCGGCGCTACCAGGAGCAGCCTGCGACCGCCGGGGGAAAGTAGTAAGAACGCTGCTGACACACCCCGATCCCGGTGAGCGCGAAGCTGACATCGCGCAGGTGCCTGACTCCAGGAGACGCTTTATGACCGCGGAACAATTTCGACGAGTTGCCCTGAACCTCCCTGGCGCGGTAGAGGGCGCCCACATGCATCATCCCGACTTTCGAGTAAACGGCAGGATTTTCGCTACGCTAGGCTATCCCGATGCAAGTCGGGGGATGGTCAAACTGACCATGGAGCAGCAGAAGAAGTTCACTCAGGCAGAACCCGCGGTCTTCAGCCCGGTAAACGGAGCTTGGGGACGACGCGGCTGTACCAGTGTGCACTTGAAGGCGGCAAGGTCTGCCATCTTACGGGAGGTAATGGCAGCAGCCTGGCGCAATGTCGTCCCGGAGCGCCTAGCGGGGCAATCTGGCTGGACCAGATAAACATGCTCACCGGCTTCAAAGCCGAGGAACTGCCGGTAACTCTGCTCAAAAGGCCTCTCACGCCGGTGCTATAATTTGGCGTTGCTGGCTTTTCCGGTTCAATTCTAGGCTGCTGGATTGGCGCTTCTTCGGAGCGGACGAAGCACTCATCGGCACTCATCTGAAGCCATTCACGATCTGAGGTCTCTCCATGTCAGGCCATTCAAAATGGGCAACCATCAAGCACAAGAAGGGCGCGCTGGACGCCAAGCGCGGCAAGATTTTCACCCGCCTAATAAAGGAAATCACCATCGCAGCCAAGAGCGGTGGTGATCCTGAGAAAAACCCTCGCCTGCGTACAGCGGTGCAGGCGGCCAAGGCCGAAAACATGCCGGCCGACAATATTAAACGTGCCATCCAGCGCGGAACCGGCGAGTTGCCCGGCGTCTCCTACGAGGAAATCACCTTCGAGGGCTATGGTCCCGGAGGCGTGGCTATCCTGGTTGAAGTGTCCACTGACAACCGTAACCGCACAGTAAGCGAGATCCGCCACATCTTTACCAAGAATGGCGGCAACCTGGGCGAGGCTGGGTCCGTAGGCTGGATGTTTCACAAAAAGGGTGACATTGTCGTCCCCAAATCGGCTGCGAAGGAAGATGACCTGATGAGCATCGTCCTAGAAGCTGGTGCAGAAGATCTCAAGGACGACGGCGAAACCTGGGAGATTGTCACCGATCCTGCTTCATACGAACAAGTGCTGACGGCAGTGAAGAGTGCGGGCATCAAACCTGATGTTGCTGAAGTCGGGATGTTGCCGCAGACGTACACCAAGCTCGAGGGACACCAGGCCAGTACCATGATTCGCCTGCTCGAAGCGCTCGAGGACTCCGATGACGTCCAGCACGTGTACTCCAACTTCGATATCGACCAGAAGCAGTTGGAGGAAGTGGCGGGATAGCAGGTATCAGCCGGCAACCCTACCCTTCAGTTCCGAATAGCATGCAATTGCGACCGCTTACTGGGCGGTCGTTTTGCTTTGCCGCAACTTTCTTTCATCCCTAGAACTCTGCGGTGGACGGCGAGCGCCATTTACAATACTCCCAGCATGATGCTTCCCAGGAATCCGTTCTTGCTACTTCCCGTTGCCCTGCTGACAATGTCGCTGGTTACCTGCAGCAAACCAACGCAGGATACCGCTTCGGCTTCATCGGCTGAAATAAGACCTGATACCAACACCTCGGCTCCTGCAACCGCCACGTCGATCATGGTTCCTGGAGCCGCCGACAACCCGGTTCCCAAACCGGATTTAAATGGCAATCGCATCATGCAATACGTAAAGGAGGTAGTGGCCATCGGTTCGCGTCCGGTGGGCAGCGCCGGACACGCCAAGCTGGAGCAGTACATTCTTTCCCGGCTGAAAGGGGTAGATGTCGAGCAAGACAAGTTTACGGCGCAGACCCCGGTTGGCAAGTTCCCGATTAACAACATCATCGCCAAGTTCTCTGGGCGCAAGGATGGCATCGTCGTGGTCGCGGGACACTATGACACCAACTATCCGTTACCCAAAGCCTACGTCGGCGCAAACGATGGTGGCTCCTCCACCGCTCTGTTGTTAGCCCTGGCAGACCAGTTTCGCGGCAAACAGCGCGATGGCTATAGCGTGTGGCTTGTGTGGACTGACGGAGAAGAGGCCTTCGTCAACTGGACCGATACTGACAGCCTATACGGAACAAAGCAGTTGGCGCAGAAATGGCAGCAGGACGGCACAGCCAAGGAGATCAAGGCTTTCATCCTGGTGGACATGATCGGCGATGCCGACCTCGATATCCAAAAGGAGACGAACTCAACTCCTTGGTTGAGCGATCTGGTTTATCAGGCGGCGACAAATCTCGGCTACCAGTCACATTTCTACAAATTCCCGGCAGCCATTCAGGACGACCATCTTCCTTTCTTGAAGATCGGCGTACCAGCAGTGGATATCATCGATTTGGATTATGGCTACAACAACGTCTATCACCACACAGTGCAAGACACACTGGACAAGCTCAGTCCGCAGTCGCTGGCAATTGCCGGAGACGTGGTGCTTGAGACCATTCAGCTGCTGGATTCAAGATAGATAAAGATAATCGTTTCATAATAATAAAACAAGTTTCTTCAAGTATAAATTGAAAAACTGGCTCGCCTCTTCTGCAGGCTGCCTCAGGTTACTGCACTCTAATATAGGTATCTACCTGTGCATTGTTGGGGTCGGCGGCGCGCTGGTCATATATCGGCGCGATACGCTCACTGACCATGGACCTGCGAGCCATAATAGGACCAACCCTGCTTTCAGGCTTCGACAACAACCTAATTTAGGTCAGTGCCCCGCGACTCGAAGTAAGGACCGCATAACGACTCGAGGAAACATTCTTGTTACCCATGCCGTGAGGGGACAAGCATACCGGCTCTGGGGCTGCAATTGGCCCCAATTACCATGTGTAGTCGCCGTCAGCGTCGCTGATATGGTCCGCGTAGACCGCATAGATGTTCTGCTCGATTCGGTGCGGCACATCATCCACCGCCCTGCGTTACTTGCCGCCACAGCCCTGCAATCAGGGGCTCCCCACTTGTCTCCCGCTGGTTGCTGGTAGCAACCGCGATCCCTGTCACTTCGAATGCATCCAGTTCAACAATTCTGGGTTCCACAGTAACTTCGGTGACAGCCACACGGCACGCGGCCGCCTCAGGCCTCGGAAAATACGCTCCCCGGGCCTCCCGCGTTGTGAATGCGTAACCGGTGTGCATTCGACATCGACCGCGCTATTATTCATGCAGCATGCTCAGCTCTCCTAAAGTTCTGCGGCTTGCCCTGCGTGACCGCCTTCTCGTGATAGCTGGCCCAGCTGACATCACGCGGGAGCAGACTGATGCCATTGTGAATGCTGCCAACTCTTCGTTGCTCGGCGGAGGAGGCGTGGACGGCGCAATCCATCGTGCTGGAGGTCCGGAGATTCTGGAAGCTTGCAAGCAAATTGTTGCGCGCATCGGCCATCTTCCCGCAGGACAGGCTGTAGCCACCCCCGCTGGGAAGCTCGGCGCGCGGTACGTCATCCATACAGTGGGCCCGTTCTGGAACAGTGGTAACCGCGGCGAAGCGGAAACTCTGGCCAGCTGCCATCGCGAGTCCATCCGCATTGCAGACGAATTGCAGCTTAAATCCATCGCCTTCCCAGCGATCTCGACCGGAGCATATCGGTATCCAGTTGATCAGGCTTCGCTAATGGCAGTGACCAGTGCTGCCGATGCTCTCCAAGAGGCCGCCCATGTTCGCGAGGTGCGATTCGTGCTGTTCGACTCCGCAACCTGGGACCCTTACGCCAACGCCGCACGGGCACTCGGCTGGCCGCAGTTATAACTCAGGTCCGCATGACCACATCACGCGGACTACCTAGCAACTTTTACGCCACTTCAGGTTTATAGACGCTGAAGCGATTCTAGCGGAAGAGGCATTCATGGGCCGTTTACGTCACAACCGTCGCGAAACGCACAGAAGTCACGTAACGGTTTGGCCTTGGGTTCCCGCCCTGACTCTTTTACTTGCCGTGGCAGCGACTGGCTACGCTGCCAAGAAAAACAAAAGCACCGAGTCGATGGATCAGCGGCAGCGCGCGCTGCAAGCCCTCGATCGCCTGACCTTCGGCGCGCGTCCCGGTGATGTGCAAAGCGTAACAGCAGTTGGCGTTGACAAGTGGATCGAGCTGCAACTGCATCCGGAGAAAATTGATGACAGCGCGATGCAAGCGCGGTTGGCGGGCTATCGGACTCTCGAAATGAGCAGCCGGGAAATGCTGCTCGAGTTTCCGCCCAACCCGGTCGTGAAAGCGGTTATGGACGGAAAGGTGCCCATGCCTCATGACCCCTATCGTCGCGCCATTTACAACGCCGCGATCGACCGCCTAGAGCAGCAACAGCAACAGAAGCAGAACGGAGGGGACGCGAGCACCGCGGGCGCTCCGCAAAACACTGTATCAGGTATCGCCAGCGCAGGGAGCAGCCAGCAGAACATGACCACCGACCTGGCACAGCGCGCACAGCAGCGACGTGATGCCCACACCGTGGTGGACGAACTGGCCCTGCTGCCCGCCGACGCGCGCATGCAGCGGATACTGGCCTTGCCGGTGGCCCAGCAACGGGAACTGACGCAGGGCATCTCCTTTGAAAGACGGCAGGCGTTGCTGGCCGGGCTCTCTCCTGTACAACGCGAGACCGTGCTGGCGCTGAACAATCCGGTGGGAGTCATCAACGGCGAGGTGCAGTCGGCCAAGCTGCTACGAGCCGTTTACAGTAACCGCCAATTAGAAGAGGTGCTCACTGATTTCTGGTTCAACCATTTCAATGTTTTTATCGGCAAAGGGGCCGACCATTACCTGATCACGGCGTACGAGCGGGATGCAATCCGCCCGCACGTGCTCGGCAAGTTCAAGGACCTTTTGGTCGCCACGGCGAAGAGTCCGGCGATGTTGTTCTATCTTGACAACTGGCAGAGCGAGGGTCCGGACTCGGAGGCGGCGCGCGGAGTTCCCGTTCACAGCCAGACCAGGGTAAGCAACGGGCCTTTTGGCCGGCGCGCGGTGATGTATCCCGCACCGCTTCCACGACCTGCACCCCAACAGAAGCCAAACGGGCAAAACAACCCGCAAAAGCGCCGCAACGGACTCAACGAAAACTATGCACGTGAGTTGATGGAGCTGCACACGCTGGGTGTCAATGGCGGCTACACACAACAGGATGTGACCGAGGTGGCGCGGGTGTTCACAGGATGGACCATCGACGAACCCCGCCAGGGTGGAGGTTTTGTTTACAAGTCTCGGTTGCACGAACCTGGCACAAAAACTGTGCTGGGGCACAAAATCCAACAGAGCGACGAGAGGGAAGGAATGCAGGTGCTTGAGATTCTGGCGCACCATCCTTCGACCGCGCACTTTATCTCAACCGAGCTTGCGCAGCGTTTCGTCTCTGACAATCCTCCACCATCGTTGATTGATGCCATGTCGAAGACATTCTTGAAGACCGATGGCGACATCCGCGCGGTGCTGGAAACCATGTTCCGCTCGCCCGAATTCTGGGCACCCGAGGCCTACCGCGCGCGAGTGAAGACGCCTTTTGAATTCGTGGTGTCCTCTCTGCGCGCGACACAGGCGGAAATCAGCGATCCGCAACCACTGCTCGGCATGCTAAACAAGATGGGCATGCCGCTGTACGGCATGCAACCACCCACTGGCTATTCGACCAAGTCCGACGTCTGGGTCAACTCGGCGGCGCTGCTCGATCGCATGAACTTCGGCCTGGCCCTGGCGACAAACCGCTTGCCGGGCACCAGCTTCAATCTGGCCCAGCTGCTGAACGGTACACCCATCGCTGACCCCGATCCGTATCAGGTGCAACTCGAGCTGGAGCACACGCTGGTGCCGGGCGACATTTCGAAGCAGACGCATCAGACGATTGAAGATCACATCGTGGGCCCAGAGGCGATGGCCCAGTTTGAGGATCCTTACCATCCCGCCAATGTCAACGTCATCGCGGGATTGTTGCTGGGTTCGCCGGAATTCCAACGTAAGTAAAAGGTCATCCGATGAGCATTACACGACGCACATTCCTGAAGGGCGGCGCGATGACGGTAGTCGGCACTGCGGCAATCCCTTCCTTCCTCACGCGAGCGGCATGGGGCACGCCCGACGCCGGTTCCAGCAACAAACGGCTGGTGGTTATCTTTCAGCGCGGAGCAGCCGACGGGCTAAACATCGTGGTACCACATGGCGAACGCTCTTATTACGCCATGCGGCCCAGCATCAATATTCCCCGGCAGCAGGTGATCGACCTCGACGGCTTCTTCGGCCTCCATCCTTCCCTGTCGCCATTCAAGCCTCTGTGGGACCAGCAGCATCTCGCCATCATTCACGCCGCGGGGTCCCCCGATACGACACGTTCGCACTTCGACGCTCAGGACTACATGGAGTCCGGCACCCCCGGCGTGAAGAGTACCGTAGATGGCTGGCTCAATCGCACCTTGCAGTCCGAGCCTGCTGGTGCCGACACGCCGTTCCGCGCCGTCGCATTCGGCACATCGCTGCCACGCATCCTCGCGGGCAAGGCATCCGCGGTTGCAGTGAGCAACATAAATGGATTTGGTATTGCCGGCGGAAATCCCGCCGCGGCGCCGCTGGGCAACACTTTCGAAGCAATGTATGAACAGTCGGTGGATACCGTGTTACACGGCACAGGTCGAGAAACCTTCGAAGCCGTGAAGATGCTGAAGTCCACTGATCCGCAACGCTACACTCCCGCTCCCGGCGCAAACTATCCCCGCGGTCGCTTTGGCGATGCGCTCCGACAGACTGCGCAACTGCTCAAGGCGAACCTCGGCGTTCAGATTGCCTTCACGGATATCGGTGGGTGGGACCATCATGTTAACGAAGGCGCAGTGGAAGGTCAGCTCGCTAACGTGCTACGCGATTTCTCGCAATCGATCGTCGCGTTCTGGACCGACCTTGGCCCCCTCACCGAAGACACGGTCCTCATCACCATGTCAGAGTTTGGACGCACCGCCCGTGAGAATGGAAATCGGGGAACCGACCACGGCCACGCCAATGTCATGTTTGTCGTAGGCGGCCCCGTGCACGGCGGTCGGGTTTACGGACGGTGGCCCGGCCTTGACCCGTCGCAGCTCAACGAAGGACGCGATCTCGCCCTTAGCATCGACTTTCGTCGTGTGCTTGGCGAAGCGGTGGCGCGCCACCTCGGCAACGCCAATCTGAACCTGGTATTCCCGGGTTTCGATAACTCGCAGCATGCATTCTTGCGATATCTGTAGCGGCCGGTGCGATCCCCAACCTGCAGCGGCTCGCCGTATAATCCCTGGATGAACGAACAGGATTTTCGGACCCGGGTCGACGCAGCTCTGGACGCTGTGAAGCGCAGTCTCTACGCCGTAGAAAACGATGCAGACTTCGAAGTGGAAGAAAGTGCAGGCGCGCTGCACATCAGCTTCGACGAGCCCCCGGCAAAGTTTGTCATCTCGCCCAACGCTCCTGTGCGTCAAATCTGGATCTCAGCACTATCTACCAGCTTCAAACTTGACTGGTCGGACGAGAAGAACGATTTCATTCTGACGAAAACCGGTGAAGGACTGAAGCGCCTGGTGTCGCGTCTTATCAATGAACAACTCGGTGGCGAAACCGTTGCCCTGCGGTAGCCATTGGCAAGCCCGTGTTGCGCCGTCGGCGCGCTGATCTCCTCGGTCACTTGTTATCCGAGAGCCTCGCGTCTGTCGCTGATCACGAGCTTGACGCCTGTGCTGGCAAGAAGCATGGCGGTGGATTTGCCAATCCCGGTAGCGCCTCCAGTGATGGCTGCAACTTTCTTAGTCATGTTAAAGCCGCCCTGTCAGTCCCCCGGTCGTGGATTGCCCTTTGCCGTCTATCAGCGAGATCGTGATACTTCGCGTCGCCCTGTGCACCGTGGATGATCACCCCTTCAATGTCGCCGGTGGCCGATGGCCCCGCCATGAAGACGCCGTAAGGACTGGCTGTCAGGTTGACGCCACCGTAGGCATCGTGCATGGTTTCGACGATTGTTTTGGGGTCGAGCAGTACGACCAGATGTTACGACAACACGCCCAGCGCGTTGATGACTAGCTCGTTTTGCGTAAGCCAAACAGCTCCCGCCTCCGCGACTCCCAGCGGGCTGCGAACCACGCCGACATCAACATCGTTGAACGAGTGCGGATCGCTCATCGTTTCGACGCGGCGATTGCCCGGCACCTCCGGCACGGCAGAGCGGACAACCTCGGCGGCTGGGAACAGTTCCGCTACCTTCGCCTGCGCGGCAGCAGCGTCGGCCACTTCGAACCACTGCCCGCCCATCGCCTCTAACTGTCTCTTGAAGTTAGAAACGAGAGCGTCTCCCAGATTGTGAGAGTGCTGGACGTCCGGCATGTGAGAAAAGTGCTCTTTGTATCCGAGGCAGGCTGCGATGCCCCGTCGGCCAGCGCCAGGATCGTCCGGCAGTGGGACGGCGAGTCGTGGCAGGTTCTTGCGAACGGCGGTTAGGATCGGGAACTCAAGGTGCGTCTGGAGGGAAGGATCCGGGACTCTTCGAAACCATACGTGACAATAACCCTTCTCCAACCCGGCGACAGTCGGACGAGGGCTATGGCTGATTTGGATTTATTGCAGCTTTCCTGACAGCATTCGGTCCTACCGGTTGCTGCTGTTCTTCGTCCTCCGGCTGCGGTACTGCGTCAGGATGATCTAGGAAAAAGGTCACCACTTCCTCGAAGGCTTCACGCCCGACGTTCACGGCACGGTGGACCCGATCAGTGGGCTCCACCCAATCCACTTCCCCAACCGTGATCTTCCACGGCTGAGTCTGTCCCCCATCGCGGAACTCGATGCTCAGCAAATCGCCACTGAGAACCACGGTTATCCGATGAAAGGGGTCGCGATGCCAAGGCGTCGCCTCCCCTGGTTCCAACCGTTGTCTTCGAACCAGGTGGTTTCCGCGTTGATGTAACACCTGCAGATTTGTCGTCTGTTTCATTCAAGTCCTCTTGCATCAACCGCTAGCAACTTCCATGGTCACTGCTCATAACAGCTGCCATTTCATCACCGATGAGCGGAAACCGCAACCGCCATTGCCTAGGTAGATGGGGATGTTACCGGCTCGCCGGACTGTCAACTGTTCCGTTCCCGATGCCTGTACGTGAATACGAAAGCTACGTTGGGAAACCGGTGTGGTGTTGGCGGGTGTGTATGTCTTCGTGGTCTTCTTCCGATTCGAGGTGGGTTACGACCTCAGCGGGCATGGTAAGCTCCACTGGCAGCCGTTCCTCCACGATGGTGGCAAGCCTATGAGCGTCCCCAACCGGAGTCTTTTGCGGGAAGAGCAGGTGCACCTCAATGAGCTGCCGATACCCGGTAGTGCGAAAGCGCACGCCGTGGTAACCCACCCCCAGCTCGCCGCAAATCGCATCCAGCTTCTGTTTTATTTCCCGGCCAGCGTCGGGGTCTGAATAGTCCAACAGGCCCTGAACCGCGCGCCACATCAGGTGCCCACCGGACCAGAGGATGTTCAACGCAACAGCAATCGCCACCAGCGGATCAAAGGGTTTCCATCGCGTCAGGAGGACAAGCACCAGCCCAAGGATGACGCCAGAGCTGGTCCAGCTGTCAGTCAAAACATGTTTGCCATTAGCTACCAGAATGAAGGAATGAACTCTACGCCCAGTCTTCACTAGATACAATCCGAGAACAGCATTGATCACTGCCGCCCCCAAAACCAGGACTGTGCCGACTCCCAGGTTCTCCAGTTGTAGTCCGGCCAGCCACTCTCGAACAGCGGTCACGATAATCGCGATCGCTGCTAAGATGATCATGGCTCCCTCAAACCCAGCCGAGAAAAACGATATCCTTTCGTATCCATAGAGGAACTTGGGAGCCGCCGGCTTTGCACTCAAGCGCAGGCTGAAGGCGGCGAACACGATCGCAACTACGTGAACCACCGATTCAGCGGCATCGGCAAGAATTGCGGAAGAACCAGTCAGGAAGTAGGCTGCAGTTTTCCCGACCAACATTAAAACGCCGAACAGCAACGACAGTCGCATGGCAAACCAGGCATCGCTGCTTTCGGACCGGACGACACCGGCTGTAACCTCCGCCGGGATTAGTTTTGAAGATCCGTCAGTCATGGCTTCGTTCAGCTGGATCTGCGAACTATGTTTGCATAGCGAAGCCGCTACTGAATGTGATATGGCTCACATCTCTCGTTCGCTCTCGGCGTAACTGCATCTTCGATAGGTTTCCTGACTTCCTCTGATGACCATGTCACAGCAATGTTCCAGTCAAAACCATTTTGGCTACACTAAAATAGATGATGATGCCGGTCACGTCCACCAGGGTCGCTACGAACGGCGCCGAGGCACTAGCCGGATCAAGGCCGCAGCGCCGCAGGATGAATGGCAGCATTGAACCGGTAAGGGCTCCAAAGGTTACGACGCCAACCAAGGTGAGAAGGATAGTAAGTGCCACCAGCATGTAATACTCCCCATAGATAGGACTCGCCGCTTGCCAGATGACGATACGCAGGAACCCAATCGTTCCGAGCAACAAACCCAGGGCGACTCCCGCGGTCAGTTCACGGCCCATTACGCGCCACCAGTCACGGAGGCGAACTTCTCCCAGCGCCATAGCACGAATAATGAGCGTTGTTGCCTGGGACCCAGAGTTACCACCACTGCTGATCAATAGCGGAATGAATAGCGCCAGAACAACAGCTTCCTCGATCTGGTGCTCGTAGTGAGTCATGGCGGTTGCGGTTAGCATTTCGCCGAGGAACAGGATCACCAGCCAACCTGCACGCTTGCGCAGCATAGCCAGGAAGCCGGTCTCAAAATAAGGCCCATCCAGAGCTTCCATTCCACCAACCTTTTGTATGTCTTTGGTGTCCATCTCGCGAAGCACGTCAATCACGTCGTCGGCAGTTACGATGCCCTTCATGCGGTTCACCCCGTCGACAACGGGAATCGCCTGGATACCATGCACCGTAAGCAGATGGGCCATCTGCTTCTGGTCGGTGACGTCAGAAACCTTGAAGATCTTAGTCGTCATCACCTCCGCGACAGTTTTTCTCGGGTCCGCCCTCACCAGATCCTTGAGTGAAATGACGCCCAACAGCCTCTGCCCTTCGTCCAGCACATAGGCGTAATAGATCATTTCGACCTGGCTTAGTTGTTGACGCAGGTAAGTGATGGCTTGGTCGATGGACTCCTCGGGACGCAGCCGGGCGAAGCGCGGATTCATCAAGCCTCCGGCGACGTCCTCACGATAGTCCAGCAGGGCCTTCGCATCCTCCCTGGTCATGTTATCCATGAGCCCCATCAGGTAATCACGCTCTTGCTCGGGAGATTCCTGAACCAGGTCAGCGGCATCATCGGGCGCTAGCAACCGCACGTACATGCGCCGTTCTCCCTCAGGTAGTGCAAGCACAAGATCCGCTTGCGCCTTCGCGTCCAGACTGAGGAAGAAATTATCCATGTATTCGCGCGGAAGGCTTTGAAATGCCTGCAGGCGCTGGGATCTGCGGAGATGGGACCATTGATCCAACAACTCGTCGGCGGGAGTCTGAGTAACATCTTCAATCATGTTTGTGCCTCAGTTTCAGATCTAATAGACATAAATCAGCCCGAAGCCCACAGCATTTTTTGTCTCGATGATTCGGGAAGAGTGGTTCAGCGGAAACAAGACATAAGGAGAGAAGCTCCACTTCTCGTGGTGGTCCAGTGCGAACTCCAGTCCTACCTGCAATGTGGTCACATATCTATCGATGTCGAATTCGTAGTAGTTGTCCCAGTCGAGATAGCAGCCAAAACGTTTGGCAAATACCTGGCTGAGGATCAGCTCAGGTTCGATACTGTTGATTCCTGGCGTTTCGTGCTGATTCTCGACTGCTTTGTTGTACCCCACTTCCCCACTAAGCAAGGTGTGTGAGCTCAGTTGCCCGGAGAAGCCCCATACGAACCTGAGTACCGTCTGCTCCTCGCCCAGTTCTTCGTTACTCGCTGAAGGCAGAGTGATTTCAATCCCAGCGGCGTTTTCGAACTTTTCGCCCTTGCCCAGCATCCCCCGGAAGTCCAGCTGGATATCGCCCATTCCACCTGCACTGGGCTTGCCTGCTTCTCCGCTTACGTAGAGGAAGGGGAGTTCGATGCCCGCAGCCAATCGATGGGAAGGTCCGAATGACTGCAGCCAATACAACCTCAAGCTGTCGCTGCTGGAACCACCATCGAACTCATCGTGACGGTATTCAAAGCCCACATGTGATTCCAAGTCAGTAATATTTCTTTCAAGATCCATTGTTTCCAGTAGAGGGTTTTCCAGTGCATCTTGCGGCGCCGGTGGGGCAGGCGATGGACTTTGCATTGCCGAGAAACCTGCAGATCCGGATTGCTGAGGAGATCCGCTAGAGCTCGTTCCAGACTTCTGCTGAGCATATGCACTTTGCCCAAGCGCTGCGAAAGTCGACACAGCAGCCAGCAAGATTGACGGCGCTATCGAACAAATTCTCATGCTTCGATGCGAAGAGAGGATCTAGTCAAATGGCCCCGGTGTGAACGCCATCTTATTTCAGAGTTGCGAGGAGGAGATGAATCTTGGGTTAAATCTGGATCTGAGACCGTACTGCGCAGGGACGTTGCCGGCGAGGGTTGCCCCGGGGAGTTCAGGCAGCAAGCGGGCCGACAGTGGGATCGATTACGTGTTAAGCTTCGCGAAGGCCGCGACCACACGAAACCCGTGCAGCACGGTACAGATCGAGAAAGCGGGCAAGCGGTACGAGTATCGTACCTGAAAAATTCTCAACGATTTTAGGCCCGCAGCAGGTAATTAGATGGAACCTTAGCTTGACCATGCTCAGTTGTAAGAGTAAAAGGCCGCTTAAGGGCACCAGGAGTGAGCAAACATGAAACCGGTGCACACATTCAGCGTCGTGCCATCGTTGCCACAAAAGATTGAGGGGTTGCGTTCTGTCGCCTACAACCTTCGGTGGTGCTGGAGTCATGAATCTGTGGAATTGTTTCGGCGTTTGGACCGGGAGTTGTGGGAAACGACAGGTCACAATCCAGTGCTCATGCTTGGAGCGATCGAACAAGCCAAGCTCGAGGAGATTGCCAGCGACGACGCTTTCATGGCACACCTGCACCGCGTGGAGTCGAACCTTGAGGCTTATCTTGGCACCAATTCCACCTGGTTTCGCCGGACCTATGGAAATTCCGGCGATCCCCCGCTCATTGCTTATTTCTCAGCGGAGTTTGGGTTGACGGAATGCCTTTCGATTTTTGCAGGAGGCCTGGGCATCCTCGCTGGCGACCACTTGAAATCAGCAAGCGATCTGGGAGTGCCGCTGGTCGGTGTTGGACTACTCTATCAACAAGGCTATTTTCGTCAGTATCTCAGCCAGTCCGGGTGGCAGCAGGAGGGTTACGTTGAAAACGATTTTCACAATCTTCCCGTGAGCTTGGTCTACCGCCGGGATGACCGCCCGGTGACTGTCGAGGTTAACCTGGCTGGGCAGCCTGTCCATGCACAGGTATGGGTAGCACACGTTGGACGTGTATCACTTTTCCTGCTAGATACCAACATTGCCTCCAATACTCGCGCTGAGGATCGCGACTTGACCAATCAGTTGTACGGTGGCGACCGCGAGATGCGGGTCCGGCAAGAGATCCTGCTGGGAATCGGCGGTTACCGTGCCTTGCAGACGCTGAGCCTGCAGCCGACGGTTTATCACATGAACGAAGGCCACTCAGCCTTTCTTGCTCTGGAGCACATACACCATCTAATGAGAGTGCATGATCTCAACTTCGGGCAAGCCCGTGAGCTGGCTTCAGCCAGTCTGGTGTTTACCACGCACACTCCAGTTGAAGCAGGACACGACTACTTTCATCCCGATTTGATGAGTCGGTATTTTGCCGAGACTGCGCGGGACCTGGGACTCTCTCAGGCAGATTTCCTCGACCTCGGCCGAACTCAAGGGAAAGCCGAATTCTGCATGACGGTGCTGGCCTTGCGATCGGCGTCACGCGCCAACGGCGTTAGCAGGCTCCACGGCGAAGTCAGTCGGAAAATGTGGCAGTCCCTGTGGCCTGGTCTCCCCGTTGAGGAGGTACCAATCGGGTACGTGACCAACGGAGTACATTTCCGTAGCTGGACCTCTGCCGAATTCAATCAGCTATACGACCGCTATCTGGGGCCAAATTGGCGCGAGGAACCGGCGAATCGCGATGTTTGGAGCCGCGTACAATCCATACCGGCAGAAGAGTTGTGGCGCACTCACCAACGTCGGCGAGAGCGGCTTGTGGGATGGGCCCGGCGTCGAGTGCGCGACCAGCGTGTACGCCGCGGCGCAACCCAGGCAGAGATCGATGCTGCTGCTGAGGTGCTCGATCCGGATACGTTGACCATCGGATTTGCTCGTCGTTTTGCAACCTACAAACGTGCCACTCTAATCTTGCACGACCTCGATCGTCTGCGCAGGCTTCTGACCGATTCGGAGCATCCGGTACAGTTGATCTTCGCTGGTAAAGCGCACCCGCGGGATGACGCAGGTAAGGAGTTAATACGCCGAATCACGGAGCTTAGCCGTGATCCTGTGTTCGGGCGTCACGTCGTGTTCCTTGAGGACTATGACATGGCAGTCGCGCGCTCCCTGGTGCAAGGAGTTGATGTGTGGCTGAACACTCCGCTTCGACCCATGGAGGCGTCCGGCACGAGCGGCATGAAAGCTGCCGCCAACGCCGTGCTAAACCTCAGCGTGCCGGATGGCTGGTGGGACGAAGTCTGGAGCGATCCCAACAACTCCAGGAAGATGGGGTGGGCCATCGGCCAGGGCGAAGCATACTCAGAGCTCACCTATCAGGATCAGGTAGAGGCAGAAGCTCTCTACGATCTACTGGAACGCGATGTCATACCAGCGTTCTACGAGAGGGGAGTTGACCGGATTCCCCGTCACTGGGTGGAGCGCATGAAGGCATCCGTGGATTCACTCTGTCACCTGGTGAACACCCACCGTATGGTCCGCGACTACGTCGAAGGCTATTATGTCAAGGCACATGCTCAGTTTCGGGCACTGGGAGCCGACAATGCTGATCGGGCGCGAAAGCTGGCAACCGATATGGAACGCATTCGTGGCGAATGGCGGGACGTTTGGGTCACGAAGGTGGAGGATGAACCAGCGAGTCGGATCCTCGTGGGGTCAGACATGCACGTCCGGGCCCTGGTGCATCTTGGCCGCTTGAGCCCTCAGGACGTCGCGGTGGAGCTATATGTCGGACGCGTGAATCCGAATGGCGATCTGGTAGAAGGCCAAGCTGTTGCTATGGAGCCAGAGGGACAACATTGCAACGGTACTTACAATTACGTGGTTGAGACCTCGATTGCTCGGAGCGGACTCCACGGATTCACAGTACGAGTACGTCCCAGCCATCCAGACATGCCGGTGACGTTCATTCCCGGCCTGATTTGCTGGGCGGGCGAATCTCGAATACCAGCAGCCGTCGAAGCGGCGGTATAAGAGTAGGTTTGCTGAAACCAGCGCCATTTCTGCTACGGCAACGGGTAATTGGATCCACCCCGGCTCCCACACGGAGGCTACAGTCTTGTATGCCGTTACAGGGGTTAATGGCGCATTGGTGCTCATTGCTCACGTCGCATCGTTAGACTCACCACATCTGAACCGGGGTTAAGCCACAGTCTCGGATTGCTGGTGCGCGCCAATTGATGCGTAGGGAAATATTGTCAACCAACCCTCGGGATTGATGCCGTTTATGGCCGCCAAGGCCTTCTCGATACCTCGGGGGTGGCAACGCACCTAACCATTCTCGGACGCGTATGGCTGTCCAGCTTGCAAAGACCAACGGAAGAGATCACCGAGCGTGCGCAACTTGATCTTTATATCCCTCGCGCAGCAACAGCCATGAGAAGGTAACGATGGGCTATGGGTCTGCACACTTGGATCAGGGGCAATCGCCCGAAACCTACCCCACCTACAAGCTCCGATTTCTTCACCATCCTGAAGCGGGGGCGGATGATTACGATCTCCTTCCGATTCACGATTCACATTGTTGTAATCAATCGCGATTACGATTCGGCATATTTGCGGACAAGGGGACGCCTCCCGGCAGCCGTCTCTTCAAGTGTGAAAATGTACCGCCTGTTCTGGTTCGGAGAAAATCGTGAAGAAGCATGAATCGATTCTGTTCCTGATCATCAGCACGACACCGTCATAGCGGGTTTCATGCGCTAACTCCTGCCGTGCAACTACCTGCGGCGGGATCAAGCAGTGTTTCAGGCAGGCGGCTGCCGAAGCTTGAGCCTGAAGGGAGCGACAGGAAGGACAGCCAGCAAAGCTACCCCGCATTGTGGTAAACCGATTCCTAGCTAAGCGAGTGTGCCGCGGAATGGCAGAATTCAGACTAAAGGCGCCAGCACAATCCTCGGCCCGGCGATGACTGGAAACTTAGCCTTGGATCTGATTGTTGGATCTCGTAAGTCAGTTTCACGTAACTCGCAATAAATGCCATGCTCCAGTAAGGAAAAATCTTTATGAACGTTCTTGTGCTCAATTCCGGAAGCTCCAGCCTTAAATTTCAGATCATTGCAACCGATCTGGATCGCATCAAGCAACATCAGGATCAGCGGCTCTGCCGGGGGGAAGTTGAGCGTATCGGCGGTGAGGCGATTGTCACCCTCCAACACGGGGACCAGGCGAGACAAAAGTTTACGGCGTCGTTGCGCGATATCCCTGCGGCGCTCGACTACCTGGTGCGATACGTTGCTTCGGAGAAGTCAGGGATCCCGGAGATCAAGAGTTCGGCTGACATCCACGCGGTCGGGCATCGTGTGGTGCACGGCGGCGAGTTGTTCACAGAATCGGCGCTCATCGACAGCAGGGTTCTGCAGGAGATCGAGGACTGCATCGACCTGGCGCCGCTTCACAATCCGAACAACATCAAGGGTATTCTGGCGGCGCGTGAACTGTTTGGCAAGGATGTGCCTCAGGTAGCGGTGTTTGACACCTCCTTTCATCATTCGATTCCGGAGCAGGCTTACCTATATGCGATCCCCTATCACCTCTATCGGCGATACCGCATACGGCGCTATGGGTTCCACGGCACCTCCCACCGTTATGTGGCTTTTCGCTATCGCTTCCTGCGGGGAATGACCCGCGAGCAGACCAATATCATCACCCTTCACCTGGGAAATGGCTGCTCGGCGGCAGCCATCAGGGCAGGGAATTGCGTTGATACTTCCATGGGTATGACGCCTTTGGAGGGCCTGGTGATGGGCACGCGCTCAGGAGACATCGATCCCGCTATCGTGAACCTGATCGCCGTCAAGGAAGGGATGTTGCCGCCCGAAGTGGACACGCTTCTCAATACCCAGTCCGGACTTCTTGGCATCTCCGGCCTCACCAACGATATGCGAGTGCTGCAAGCCGAACTAAAGGAGCATGATGATCGGCGAGTGCGGCTAGCCATCGAGATTTTCTGCTACCGCGCGCGCAAGTACATTGGTGCCTTTTTCGCCATCATGGGCGGAGCCGATGCGATTGTCTTTACCGGCGGCATTGGAGAAAACTCACCCGAAGTCCGCGCGCGCATCTGCGAGTCGCTCGATTGGGCGGGTCTCAAGATCGACGCGGCCAGGAACCAACAAACGGTGGGGCGCGAAGGCCTGATCAGCACCGACGACTCCAAACTGCTCGCCTACGCTATCCCCACCGACGAGGAACTTCTGATCGCCCGGGATACCGTGCGGGTCATACTCGGCCAGCCGCATCCTTCCTAACGCAGCGCGCTTCTGTTAATACGGCCACCGCCACGCCGCCGCTTCCGGCTTGTCGATGCCGTGTTCGTGTGCGTAATTGCGGCACTCGATCTGCTGGTTGAGGAAGCGCTCTTTCGCATGCCCACCGATCTTCTGCAGCCGTGGTACGCGATCAATCACGTCCATCGCCAGGCTGAAGCGGTCTATGTTGTTATTGATCGCCAGCTCCAGGGGGGTGTTGATATTGCCCTTTTCCTTGTAGCCGCGTACGTGCAGGTTGTTGTGGTTGTGCCGCCGATACGAGAGTCGATGAATCAGCCACGGATAACCGTGGAAGTTGAAGATGATTGGTTTGTCCAGCGTGAACAAGGAGTCGAAATCCCGGTCCGGCAGTCCGTGAGGATGCTCTGTGCTCGGCTGCATCTTGAACAGATCGATGACATTGATGAACCTGATCTTGATGTCCGGGAACTCCTGGCGCAGCAGTACGGTCGCCGCCAGGGCCTCTTGCGTCGGGATGTCTCCCGCGGAAGCCATTACCACATCAGGCTCTCCTCCTTCGTCATTACTGGCCCAATCCCAGATGCCAATGCCCTTGGTGCAATGGGTGATGGCATCATCCATCGTCATATACTGCAAGTGCATCTGCTTGTCGCACACGATCACATTGACGTAGTTCTGGCTCCGCAGACAGTGATCGGCCACCGACAACAACGAGTTAACGTCAGGCGGCAGGTAGATGCGCGTCACATTGGCGCTCTTGTTGACTACCACATCGAGGAATCCGGGGTCCTGGTGCGTAAAGCCGTTGTGGTCCTGCCGCCATACCGTCGAGGTGATCAGCAGGTTCAGCGAGGCGACCGCGTCGCGCCACGACAGGTGGTTACAAATCTCCAGCCACTT
>CAZDYZ010000040.1:0-1696 GCA_964509525.1 uncultured Acidobacteriaceae bacterium | reverse complement strand
AAGGATCCCGCGGATGCCGTACTACGGTGCACCTCGCCGTTACACGCCGCCACGTCTCGCGAAGGTCAAGGAAAGCCCCACGCGGCTGGATGCTGCTCGGAAAGCTGCCAATGCCGCAGGTGGGAAGATTCACGCCTGGTATCTGACAATGGGAAAGTATGATGCTGTGTTCGTCTCGGAATTTCCTGATGATGAAACCTGTGCCCGGTTTACTCTGTCCGTCGGAGCGTTAGGGAACGTTACTTCGCAAACTTTGAAGGCGTTCACGGAGGCCGAATTTCGCAAGATTGTCAGTTCGCTCACCTGAACTCTGGCGAACCCGAACCGTGCTCGACCGCACGACCTCTAGGCTGCATTTTTCTTTGGGGAGTTGGTTGCTACGTCTCAAGACGGTGGAGCAGCAGCGTTCTCTCGCTCTGCACCATATGGCCACCGACCTGCCCTAGCTCCACCTCGCAGAAGAGACCGTCAAGTGTGTAGCGGACCGCGCCCTCGCAGGTAATACTCGTGGAAGGAGGAACTGTAGTCACCTGATGAAACGATCGAGCATGAGGTAAGCAGCGAGTAAATGTGCCCTATCCCGCTGGAGTCGCGCTAGTATCTTGGACCTCGAGCGACGACTGGGCACCCTGAAGAGCAAAGATCTGCTGACGACTGTCATTGTATTCTCTTCGCTTTAGCTTTGTTTGCTGGGCTCTCTGATGTAAGTGGCGGATGTTTGCCAGCGATCGTCGGGAGTCCGTCCGGCGGTGTGGCACACTTTCGTACCAGTTGTAAGGAGCTCCAGGGCCCTTTCAAAGCTGCCGATTGAAGCATAACCTGACGTCTGGTGGGTGGTGAAAGAAACCACAACCGCGGCATCGCCTGTCCTCTATGGGAGACGTCTTGCAGTTCGAGGATTTTTCTTTTGGCTCGATTCGGATCGATGGCGTTACTTACATGCACGATATAGTGATCGACCGCGGAGAAATCCGCAAACGCAAGAAACAACCATCCAAGGAATTCCGTTCTGCCTATGGGCACACCCCTCTTTCTGTGAGAGAGAAAATACCTTGGAAGTGCCTCCGGCTGGTGATCGGCACGGGTACCGGCGCTTTGCCAGTCATGCCAGAAGTGAAGCAAGAGGCCAAGCGTCGGAAGATTCAATTGGTGGTTCTCCCGACGGCGGACGCAATCGAGATGTTAAAGCGGCACCCTGCACGCAGCAACGCGATCTTGCATGTTACTTGTTGACAGCACGTGCTGACGGTATTGTTGCCTTAACTCTCAGCTCACTGCGGTTCGTGGTCTACCCGTCACGCACGGGCCTTATCGATCATTGCCTTCCAGATACCTTTGGACTTGAGAACCAGTTCAACGGCTTCGCGCACCGCTCCGTCGCCGCCAACGGCTCTCGTCGTGTAGTGCGCGGCCTTTCTTACCTCCGGGACTGCATCACCCACTGCAATGGCGAGGCCAACACGGCGCATCAATGGAATATCTGGAAGATCATCGCCGATGAACGCGACAGCCGAATCGGAAACGCCCGCTTTTTGAAGGATTTCTTCATAGGCGGTCATCTTCAACGGCTGTTTCATGTAAACAAACTCCATCTTCATTTCACGCGCGCGCCGGAGCAGCGCAGCACTCTCGCGGCCGGTAATGCAGCCTGTACGCAGGCCGGCTGTTCGCGCGAGAGTAAGACCCTGCCCATCAT
>CAZDYZ010000039.1:0-3823 GCA_964509525.1 uncultured Acidobacteriaceae bacterium | reverse complement strand
CGTCTCTATCCAGTCTCACGTCAATCAGTTCCAGACAGACCTATTAATGGCGAACGACAACTGGAAGATGCGGTGGTCCTGGCGCACTGCCTGAGCGAAACCCGCCCGGTTGAAGCGGCGCTACGCAAATACGAGCACCTGCGTATTCCGCGCACCACGGCAATCGTTCAAAGTTCCTGGCAAACGGGGAAAGCTCTGCAACTCGACTCACCAACGTTGGAAAAATTCCGCAACTGGTTTATGGGCACTTGTCTCGGCACACGTCTAGGAGGACGGGCATTCAGAAGTCTTCTGACATATCAACTCCCAGAGCTTCGATCTCGGAAGCACAATCCATCCAGCTGATTTCAGACCGTGGTTAGCAGCCGTCCGATGCTGGCGTTGCCCTTTGCCTATGGAATGGTCATGCCACTACAGCTCACATCATGCGGGCCTTCGAGCGTATCGTCGGGCAATTCGCAAGTTGACCCGAAACGAGCTTCGGAGAGATAGGTCTTGCCTTGTTTGCCCGTGTACCGGTGTACCGGGTCGGGATCGAACCCGGGTCATCTCTGCTCGACTCCTGACTTGTTGATTCTAAGCACTAAGGTGACCCAGAGTTAGGAAGTTCGCCGCTCAGTTTGTCCGAATTTTGTCCAGTGAACTTCGCCCTTGCTCGACACAGGCCCGGCCGCCCGACAGCCTCACCAGTCGCAACTTGTAATGCCTCGTCATACTGGGCGGCAGTATAAGCTGGGTAAAGAGGTAAGGAGGCCCAATGCTAACCTCATTTCTCGCCGGTCCCGCGAAGTGGTACTTTCGATATCTGATACCTAGAAAAACATCGATATACTGCCCCCCAGTCCAGTTTATCCACCTTGCCAATGACTCCCCATGGCTTGGCCGCTCAAAAATCTCCCCAGCACAGTTCCCGGAATATTGGCAGGTCCCATCCTGCGGCAGGTCATGCCGACCTCGGTCTCAGTGTGGTTTGCAATGCAGTACAACGCGGACGTAACCATCACAATTTATGACGCCACGATTCGCATATGATGGGTCGCAATCGATCGCCAGTTCCACCGCAAAGGCTTCGCAGATTGGCAAAAGCCAATTGGCGATGAGAATTCAGCTAAGAATAAGGTAGAGAATAGCTTGCAGCAGAAAGAAAAACCGACACGATCTTGCAGCGGCTGGGGTACAATCTCGATCTCTCAAAGTCAAGGCTCAGCGAAGAACTGACTCAGATATAAATGACCTCGGAAAGAGGATGGTCTCGAAGGTAAGTGACCGTGAGCATGAAGTGAATTAGCGGTCCTTGCAACCTGAATGGTTGCGGATTTATGGGAGGCTGATTTGAGCGACGGCTTGCAAACCTTCGTGACCATCAAGGAAACCAACGCCCCAGTAATCGGCGCAACGGTTAAGGTGTACGCCGACAGCCATCTGCTGGCACGCCCCTTAGGCAGCTACGAAAAGACCGGCAACACGCCTTTCACGATTAACTTCCCCCAAGTCTATTCGTCTGCGCACGTCGACACGAAACTAACCGTGGTAGTCACGAATAGCGTGGGCCGAGAAATCTACCGCAAGACCGATCTGGACGACAACCTGGGTCCCGGGAACAAGTTGAACTTCGATATCGCCATCCCTCAGCTCGATTTCTCCGGATTTCTCGTGACTCTCCTGACCGGAGATACGAGTCCCGATCAGAACAGCCCCGGCGGCTGGGGAGTCTGCCAGGGAACCACGGTCAAGTTCCTCATGGATCACGATGCGTTCGCGGAATCGGCTCAACTGTTTCAGCAAGCGCGCGACTCAATCTATCTGTCACAGCTTTATTTCCCGCTGCCGAAAGTGTTCAATCAAGACGCTGCCAGCGAAGATACCTCGCTGATCTTCGCGTTCGATAATCCTCCTCTCGATGCCGAAAATCTACGAAAAGAAGATGCTCTCGATCTTCGGCCAGAACGCCTGCTGATCGACGCCGCCGACCGCGATGTCGATGTCAAGGTTCTGCTGCACGCCGTACAGCTTCCGCTATTCTTCAAGATTCTCGCTGGAGTGCTGCTGTTTCCTTTTGTTGGTACCGACTGCATCTCATTGGTCAAAGAGTTGCTCGATGCGGATTTCACCGATGCCGACGAGGTGCAGTCTTATTTTCAGCAATCAGGCCGAAAGAAACTTGATGCCCAGCCTTTCCTGCAACCCATCATTCACACCGGGGTGATGCACGCAAAGATCATGGTGGCCGATTCCGCGCGCGTAGTGAGCATCGGCTCTCCTTACAAGCAAGGCTATAACGATTCGCACGATCACCTGATCGACGCCCCGATGCGCGGCAATGAGGACGAGTTCCCCAAGCACGATGCCGGGTTCTCGGCGATGGGGCCGGTGATCCAGAAGTTTCACGAGACGCTAGAGCTCTTATGGAACAACCGATCGGACAATCCCGACTCGAGTGACGCGTTCCCCACATGGCCGCCCGCTGTCCCCGACAGCCATCACGGCGCGGGAGTTCCTCCACTGGAAGGCGACGCCGTTTGCACCGCGCAGGTCGTGCGCACGCTCAGCGCCGGGCGGTTCAAGAATCCCGCCGATGGTGAAAAGGGGATCCTCGAGGCATACCTTCGCGCTATCGACAGCGCGCAAGATTTCATTTACCTCGAAACTCAGTACTTCACCGATGACAATATCGGTACCGCTCTTGCGCAGGCGATGAACCGCAACAGCAACAAGCAGTTACAAACCATTCTCGTGCTCAATATCCGGCCCGATATGCCGCTGTATCCGTTTAAGCAGCGTCGTCTGATTCAACGTATCCGGGAGGCGATCGGATATACCAACCGCGATGCCCCGCCCCTTCGATTCGGTGTTTTCACGCGCTGGACGCACCGCCCGACTACCCAAGGCGCAGACCAACGTCCCCAGATTCTGCCCATCTACATCCACGCGAAGGCTGGCCTGGTGGACAATTCGTGGGCGACCGTCGGGTCGGCGAATCTCGACGGACTCTCGCTCGATTCCTGCCTGGTAGGCGACTATCTCAACCGAATTTTCGAATATTTGCCCGGCACACCGCAGCTTCGGGAGCAGCGCGCCATCGAGCTGAATCTCTGCATGCTCAATAATGTCGATGGCGCGCCGCAGAGCGACGCAGTCGACATCCTGCGGCGCAAGCTGTGGGCGGAACACCTCGGCTATTCCTCCGCTCCCGGCACGCCCGACATTGACGCTGAGGACCTGAAAACCAGGCCTGCTGATGGCTGGCTGCAGTTATGGCATGATCGCGCCAGGGCCAGCTTGCAACAACTGATCGATAGTCCCACTCAACCTCTGACCGGAATGGCCCAGGTTCTTCCTTGGCCCGACCAAAACACGACCTATAAAACGCCACGCGCGCACATCGAAGCGCTGGGCATCAAGTCTTACAAAGTGGTGCCGTTGAAGTCGACCCGCGCATTTGATTTCAAAGCCGGCGATTGGAAATCCGGCAGCCAAGCGGAGATGGATTTCTAATGCCGGGCACCATCGACTCCGCCAGCGAGCTACTCGCCCAGGTACTTCGCACCCTGGAGCGCTTGAGCGGCGATGTGCGCGCCGCGCAGCAGCTTCTGCAACTGCTCGGCTGGGACCTGCCGCCGGGTGTCAACGATATTGGCCTGACCCAGTTTGATATCACCAATCTAGCGAGCAAGATTGATTCCCTCACCCAGTTGCGCAGCGACCCGAATGCTTCCGATGATCAGATCGCTGCCGCAGTTGCGGGCCTGGTACTCGCGCTCAAGAACGGCCTGACGGACATCGACAACATGGTCGCAGGCTTCCAGGCGGATTCGGATTACCT
>CAZDYZ010000038.1:0-6722 GCA_964509525.1 uncultured Acidobacteriaceae bacterium | reverse complement strand
CAAAGAGACACCTCGCCCTCCGATCGAGCTTCAGCCGGCGCTGCCGAAACCGCTCAGCGACCTGATCATGATGGCAGTCGCCAAGGACCCGGCACAACGTTTTCAAACCGCAGATGCTTTCCGAAATGCATTGGCCCAGATTAGGGCGTCTTTGCCGGAGTCGTCGGGTCAGGCGGCGACCGTCCAGGAGTTCCATCGGGAAGGCCCCAGTAGCCAACCCGCGGCTGTCTTTGGTCCTACGCGGGTTGAGCCTGCTGTCCCCGCCGTCCCCGGTCTGGGGCCAACGCGACTTGAGCCAGCCACCCCGCCCTCTGGTTTAGGTCCGACACGATTCGAGCCCCCTGTCGCCGCTCCCATACCTGCATCGACGCCAGCCCGGGGAAGCGGGAGTTTGCTGCTGGGGGTTGCAGCCGTTGTCTTATTGGCGGCGCTGGCAGGAGCGTGGTTTTATAAATCCCGCCATAGCGAACTTGCAGCAGCCCATGTGTCGGGACCAATCAGCACTCCTGCTCCCATAAGCTCTTCCACACAGGCCGCAAACCCCACGACTCAGGATTCAGGCAGCACGGAAATCCAACTTCAGCCGGGCGCCACTGGACCTAAGGGGACTGAGACGCAGCAGGGTCGGGTCGCAGATGATGTTCCTCGGCTTTCGGGCAAGAAAGGCGGGGCCGCGAACTCGAAGAATCCCTCCACTCTGGTTCCTGGTGGTGCGGCTCCGGATTCGCAAGCACAGGAACAGGAACAAGCGGCTGCAGCTTTGGCGCAGAAGAAGTTGCTCGACGACTTGGAAACGGAAAGCGATCAGCTGGGAAGCCGGGCTGCTTCTGTTGAGAGCAGCCTTGATGCGCTCGAGCAGCAGATGCATCGTGACGGTCTGGGTTTGCGTGGAGACATGGTCGCTTCTCGCAGCAATATGCGGACCGACTTGGCAAAGGCAAAGCAGGCGATTGACAGCGCCGATACCGACCGCGCCAGGCACTACCTGGATATGGCGCATCGTGAGGTTGAAAAGCTGGAGGCCTTTCTCGGTCGTCGGTGAGGATTTCAGTGTCTAGAGGAATAATGTCAGAGGCCGCACCCTTAACCCACGGTATCTGGATCGGGAACAGCAAAGGCGGTGGACCGAGCTTTGTAACTTGAGTCTCCTTCGGCGGCAGGTCATGCCAATTTCGCCTCACGTTCTTCAGGCAAACCTTCAGCCCAAAGAGAACGACCGACTTTGCTACAGGGTGGATGTCCTGTCTGGAAGTTCTTCGAGCATGGTTCCGCTTTAACCACCTATCCTCGATGCCTTTTAGGCGAGACGCTCAGGAGCAATCGCGAACAGGAAAACTCCTGAAGGCATCAGGGCTGAATTACGTCTCGGTGTGTTTCTTCACCACACCCGAATTGCGAGGCAGGGCTTCTAGCAGTTCGCGCGTTGTGCGCTTCAGGACCGGGTGTTTCACCTCCCCTGCGATCTCGGCCAGCGGCTCGAGAACGAATCGCCGCTGATGCATGGCCGGGTGAGGTACGTTCAGTCGCCTAGTATGGATCACGGCGTTCCCAAACAGCAGCAAATCGATATCGATCGTCCGTGGACCCTTAGGCAGATCGCGCCGCCGGCCCATCTCCTTCTCAATCTTCAACATCTTGGACAGAAATCGCTCGGGCATCAGGGTGGTCTTCAGAGCTACAGCGCAGTTCAGAAACCAGGGTTGGTCGACAAATACCAGCGGCTCCGTCTCATAGAATGAAGAAGCCGCCACCAATTCGCCGAGTTCGCCCAGCCTGGCAATCGCCATCCGCAGGTTCGCTTGCCGCTGGCCGAGATTTGATCCGAGCGAAAGGTAAACCATCTTTTTCACGTCAGTATCCTGGGTATTGGGCAAGAACAACGGCCAGTTCAGTCTTAATAGTGTAGTGCCCCGCGCGAGGCATTTTGGGCGTTCTCGAGTTCGTAATCGAAGGGAAGCAGCGTGCTTGGGGGCAGGTTGAGGCCGCAGGCATTACGGGGTAAGTGGCACCTTGCAGTTCGGGGTTGCGCAGTTGTGATGCGGGCAGAGTCAGATCATTGATTAGAGTCTAGCAGCTTGGTATCCAGTTTCGTGAGGCGCCCACAAGAGGCGATGTTTGATGGGGGTTCCTTCAAGTCGTGGCACGCAACCGAAGAGTGGGTCACTGGGGAGGTACGTTGATTGGCTCGCCGCGCTCGATCCGCTGGATAAAAGCGATGGCTTGCCGCTCGGCCCAGCGTCCGTCATAACCGTTAGCTTCAGCAACGAAGGCGCAATGTCCACCGCTTTCCGTTTCGACGTATGTGATGTGCGGGTTGCATAATAACTTCTCGCGCGTGCCAGGCAACACCCGGATGAAGGGGTCGTCGTTGGCGTGCAGAACAAGGGTCGGCACGGCAATGCGGTGCAGCACTCGAGTGGAAGCAGCGCGAGTGTAGTAATCCTGAGCATCGAGAAAACCGCAATATCGGGCGGTGATCTGATCGTCGAAGTCGCGCAGGCTATGCACTCCTCGCAGGTGACGTGTTTCAAAATGTCCAGGATAAAGTGCCGCCTTGCGCCGGACGCGCCGGCGCAAGCCCCAAAGAAACTTCATTTCGTAAACGCGGTTACCCCTCTCATGCAGCGCGTCGGCGGAAGCGTCAAGATCCATCGCGGGAGAAATGCCGACGGCAGCTGTCACCTGTGGAGGAGCGTAATCTCCCCACTCGCCCAACAGCTTCAATACCATATTGCCGCCCATGGAGAAGCCCGCAAGAGCTAGCTTCGGCAGGCCATCTACTTCGATCAGCGTTTTAGCAACAGCGCCCACGTCGTCCGACATCCCCGAATTGTAAAGTGTCGGACCAAGCGGCTCGGTGCCGCCGCAATTGCGCACGTTCATGCGAACCACGTTCATACCCGCACGCCAAGCCTTGCTTCCTGTGCCAATGACGTATTGTGATTGGCCAGAACCCTCGAGCCCATGTACGATGACCAGCGTTGTCGCCCGCGTCCGGTTAGCCTGCCAATGGCAATGACACAAAACCTGGACGCCGGGTTCCACCTCAATCAGGCGCTCTTCGGCCGACGGCAGCTGGTTACGGCGCGGAAGGAAGTTGCCGACAAGGGTCTGGGCGTGTCCCCCACGGAACAACCGTCGTGGGCGGAACGGCTCCCCAAAAAAGTCCTGCAGACGCGTTGATTCCGAAGCATGATGTGGAGCCTCTGCTCTATCACCCTCGCATTGCGTTTCCGAATCGTATGGGGGCCGTGGCTGGCAGTGTTGCATCTATAATGGTTGTATCACTTTCTGGCACTGGATGCAGATGCAGAAGTATGTTTCGACGCTTCTGTAAGATTGAGGAATAAATATGCCCATTTTCGAATACCGTTGCGAAGACTGCGGCCACACGTTTGAAGCCATCCTTTTTGGCGAGCAGAAGCCCGAATGTCCCAAGTGTCACACGGGCAGGTTGGAAAAGCAGCTCTCCACGTTCTCGGTCAACAAGAGCAGCAGCGCTGCGGCTCCCGCCGCGGGGTGTGGACAGCCGAGCTGCTGCATGATGAACGGTGGATGCTCGGTCAACTAAGGCGCCCCTGCTTGTGATGCCGGAGTTGTAAATTCTGCCGGCAGCTGGATCGCAGCAAGGTTGGGTTCACCAACAAGTTGGGCCTCGCTGAATGTTATATAATTCCGTCCGCGTGGTGGGTGTAGTTCAGTGGTAGAACTCCGGACTGTGGCTCCGGCTGTCGTGGGTTCGAATCCCACCACCCACCCCAAATCTCTTCTCCTATCCATCCGTGTTTTCAGCCACTTACGCATCGCCGGGTGCCGAAGTTGGGCACAAAAGGGCACAAAATTCTTCACATCGTTCTGCTGTTGATGGGCAATTCTGCCAGCGACGTCGGTGCCAGCAGTCTCCCCAATTGTTCTGCCACGGCGCGATGATCGTTCGATTCGGCGTGGGTGTACAGGTTGAGCGTTACGTCGTTGAAGTTGAGATGTCCCAATCTCTCCTGCCGAACCTTGTCAGGAGTTCTCAGTTGGTCCATCAGGGAAGCGTTGAGATGCCGGAATGCGTGCGCGCCCGCAGGCTTGATGCCGAGCTGCTTTAGCAGGGGCTTCAGTTGGTTGCGCACCACGTGGTCGCCCTGCCATGCCGTCCCGTCCTTGCGTTGGAACAGAAACGCATCTTCGCCCCTGGCCGCCATGAAAGTGCGCAAGTGCGCAGCCAAATAGGGCGAGAGGCTGAAGATCCGCGCTCTCTTGGCCTTGGTGCTGCCTACGTGGACCGCTCTCCAGGCACTGCGCTGTATCACCACAACCTGAAGGTCGAGCTGGAAATCGCAGGGCCGCAATGCGCAAGCCTCGCCCAGCCGGATGCCGGTTTCAGCGATGATCCAGAAGAATGTCCGGAAGGGCTCTTTCGCCGCGTTGATGATGCGGCGCGCTTCCTCCAGTGTGAAGTGGCGCACTTCGATCTTGATCCATTCCGGCAGAACCAGGCCGATGAACCACTCCCGATCGGTGAGGTTCCAGGCAACCGCAATCGAGCGCATCATGCTCAGGGTTGCAATCAGATTTCTCACCGTCTTGCCACTTGGCGGCCCACCCCCCTTCACCCTGATGCCGGAGACGAAATTCTGAATCTCGAACGTATCGATCGTGCCAACGATCTTTTCGCCGAGCCCCGGTATCAGGTGCGTCCTCAGGTGGGATTTCAAGGTTGCCTGCATACTTGGTTTGTAC
Source organism: uncultured Acidobacteriaceae bacterium (assembly GCA_964509525.1). Lineage (GTDB taxonomy): Bacteria > Acidobacteriota > Terriglobia > Terriglobales > Acidobacteriaceae > Bog-257. Next base: position 1,991 of record CAZDYZ010000038.1, on the reverse strand, counting down.
TGACTGGCTACCCGCGTCTTCCACAACTCCGCGAACTCCCGGAATGTGCAGATGCGCTTTGGCCCGTAGTCGAGCCGGTTGATCGAAGACAGGCGGTGCTCCATCTCGCGCTCCGCCAGTCGCCGGGTGGGATACTGCTTGGCTGTGCCGAGAATCTCTTTCTTCAGCACACGCTTGACCTGGCCTTCGGGCGTTACCACGTCCTCCCGCCAGCGCGCTTGCCACTTCTTGTCTTGCCTTTTTCCAACGAGTCTTAGTGACCCCCGTTGATACCGTCGGCGTGCCATCTTCGCAGCCTCCATGGTCGGAGATGGCTTGCCGAAGTTTGCCTCGCCTAGAACACTACCGCCTGGAGTCGCAGTAATCAACAGTGTGTCTTGCGGAAGGCGGTTCATGTAGGGTTGTCACCCACCCTAAGTCCCCACAGGCGGAGACAGGGGTATGTGGAAAATTGCAAGTTGTTGAGTGCACGAGAGTGCAACTGCACAACGGTGAGATGCTTGGCAGAAATTTGCGGGGTATCGGGGGATTCACGGCAGGGTGCTCGAGTGGCTCATGTTTGGTCGTTATGGCGCCTTCGACGCTGAAATGACTTTTGCTCGTTGATCTTCTTGGTTGCTCCGTCTAGTCGGTCCATAACTGACTTGCGATCAATATTGAGGAAGCCTGCGATCTTGACAACTGAGACCCCATATTCCCATTTCAATTTGGCTGCTTCCAATTGGGCATCCGTAAGGTCTGCATCATTCAACAGGGCTACTTCGCGCCGGTAATAGAGCGTGCCGGCAATTCTTATTTGCGCAGGGTTCGAGAGTAAATCTGAACGGCTGCTTGCCCGCACCTTGAGTTGCGGATTATCCAACTCCACTGGCAGATGAGGGGTACCCAGTCCGGCAACGGTTCTCCCGTTATCCGCTGGAGCAGTTGCGTTTTCCGGGCGCAAATCGCTATCCGCTGCAACGCCAAGCTCGTCAAGAAGCACTTTGATGCTGGTAGCCTTCTTACGGATCCTTTCCCTGATGCGCTCATTGTCACGTGATTTTCGCCTCTGATTGCGCTCCATTACCTGGATCGAAAACCAATGCCAGAATCGTGTCACTGGAATCCTGAGCTTCGCTGGGATCCGGGCCTCGGCGAGCCACCCTATGGGGCGCTCCGCAGTTTCAATGCGTGATGAGAGCTCTCGGTATACCAGCACATTGTTGGCTATCCGAAGCTGATCTCGGGCGTAGGAAATTAAGTGTAGTCCGGCGGCCCGGAGCGCAGCGGGTTTGTCACGGTCTTTGCTGTTCTTGCGAAGTTCTTTGACCCAGATCACCAACTTATCCCTGCGATAACGGAGGAGATCGTCCGGAAGCAACTCTTCAATCATCAAAAGCTCCCTGTTCCAAGATTATTTCGGGTCCTCCGGCACTGCAATCATTTGGGCGTTGGAATTGACACACATGGAATGGTGTATCCCGATGGACAGATCTTACGAGTGCTAGCCGCCTCTCCTCCGCCGAAGGATGAGGGACAGCCTCGCGGAAGCCTGCTCGGTGACACACCTTGACGATCAGGAGAGGGCACTGGTCTTGCCACGGCGAGTACATGACTTACATGGAGACGACCTTCAGCCCGGGGATTAGCTGGAAGTGCCGCGTATTGAGGGTGACCAAATCGAAACCGAGATGCAGGGCTGTGGCGCCGATCAAGAGATCCTGGAAGGCGATGCTGACGCCCTGCGCCATCTGCTCCCCTTCGATTTGCCCGGCAAGCTGCGCGATCTCGACACTCACGGGATGCACAATCATGTCGCGATAGACTTCCTCGGCGAAGGCCCTGCGGCAGGCGCGATCGGCTTCTGTCTTGGCGCGGTAGATCCCATGAGTTAGCTCGACAACGGTTACAGCCGAGAGTGCAGCTTCGGTTTCTCCCTGGCTGGCCTGTACGTGGTAGAGGACCTGTCGGATACTGTGCCCATGCCTTTCACCTGCAATCAGCACGCTGGA
>CAZDYZ010000037.1:0-1675 GCA_964509525.1 uncultured Acidobacteriaceae bacterium | reverse complement strand
TAACGCCCTATGCGCGGATGTGGACTTCGGCCCACTTGTCCCCAAGTCGGCTTCGAAGACGTGTTGGATTAGCCGACTCATTGCGGGATAAGTGCTTCGGCGTTGACCGCTGCGTTAAGCCGAAGTTCCAGATTAGTTCAGACAGTATTCTGCTGATTCGCTGAGAGATAGTTCAAAATTCAGTTGCCAGCCACTGACAACAGATTCAGCAACTCATAAGCCTTCGCCTGCAGTCGTGTCGGTGGCGGCACCTGCTGGAACGTGGGACCAGACTTCTCCGTCTTCAAGCTATAGGTCACACGTGCGCGACTGGCTAAGTCCGAAAGTAGAGTGGCGAAACTCTGTACCGGTAATCCGTCTGTCGTCTGGTGCGTTAGTTTCTTGGCTTGGACGGATTCCGAGCTGCTGGCCGGCAGCACCGGATCGCGTCGTGGGCGCTGCTGGGGAAGTTCCTCGTCCTCAAATAGCAACGGGGCCCAGACACGGCGCAGATGCCATTCTACGTAATAGGCCAACAGGCAGAGGAAAATATGCGCCGGCACCCGCGCTTCGGTGCGATGGCGAATCGGACGAATTAACAGATCCAGGCTTTTCAAACTGCGAAAGGCGCGCTCCACCTGGGCCAGACTCTTGTAACCGCGCACCGCATCGGCCGCCGATAACTGCTCTGCTTTTTCGCTGGTACGAATCACATAGATACCATCCAACTTTGCTTCTTCCGCAATGCTCTGCTCCCGCCGTGACCAACTCAATTGGCCATCCTCGATCTGGTGTTGGAAGTGTTTGCCCATCTTGTAATGCCCCAGCACCTTGCCCACCTTCAAAGCGATCTCGGTCGCCGTCAAGGGCTTCTGCGTGCGGCGCTCCACTTCTTTGCCGATTCGGCTCAGCGCTTTTTCTGTCGCCGCTAATAACTCCTCCCGCTTACGTTTCCGCTCTTCCGCCAGTAAAGGGTTGTAGCAGACCATCAACCGCTCCCCGGGATAGTGCGGCGATTGCATCTCCACCAGGTTCTTCTCGTCCAACAACGACAGTTGCAACGATCCCTCGGCCAGCAAACCACGAATCGCCACACTGGTCAAAGCCGTGATCCAGCCCATCTGGGGATGGGCTTGCAGCTTGTCAATTTGCGGTTGGGTCAGCATGCCACGATCTCCTACCAACACTACCCGCGACAAGCCAAAGCGCTGGCGCAACTTGTTCACCTGATCCACCACCGTGGTGGGATCGCCGGTGTTGCCGGCATAGACTTCCACCGCGATAGGGCGGCCTTCGCCATCGGTCATCAGCCCATACACAATGATGGGCAGTCCTTTTTGCCCATCCCGATCATGCCCATACCGAGCTAAGGGACAATGCTGGCCTTCGTAATAACTGCTGCTGACGTCATACAGCACCAGACTGCCCTCGCGCAGGTGGCGGGCGGCGAGTTTTTTCTCGATGCGCCCCTGTCGTTCCAACAGCCAGTCCATAGCTTCATAGAGCTCGTCTTCGCTGGCCTCGCTTACCCCCAACTCCTCGGCCAACGTGGTATGGTGCCACTGCCGCGTGGTGGCCAGCTTGGAGCAGGGATGGAGCAAACGTTGGACGATCATGGCCAGCACCAAATCGCGCTGGCGGCAGGACTGGGCGGAAATCACAGAATCCAGGCCGAGCTTGCGAATGGCCATCAGGA
>CAZDYZ010000036.1:0-2096 GCA_964509525.1 uncultured Acidobacteriaceae bacterium | reverse complement strand
GGCTTCTGGCAGGCGATCAAGGGAACGGTAATGAAGTTGAATATCCCGCATCTTGAAGCTTGCGAAAACTGTCACGGACAAGGCTACCTCGAAAGCCCCGGCGTCTGCCCGCAATGCCATGGTAAGGGGCAGATCACCCAGAAGAGTGGGAGCATGAAGTTCAACATCCCCTGCCCGCGCTGTGGCGGCAGCGGGAAGAATCGCACCGTGTGCGATGTGTGCCACGGGGAAGGCCGCATAGAGCGCACCGAATCGCTGGAGGTCCGCATCAAAGCTGGCACACGCGACGGTCAGCGCATCCGCCTTCCAGGCCGTGGCAATGCCGGAACGATGGGCTCGCCGCCCGGCGATCTCTACATCATCGTTCGCGCCGGCGAGCACCCTGTGTTCAGACGGGACGGCGACGATATCTACCTTACGGTTCCGGTAACCTTCACCGAAGCCGGCTTGGGTGGGAAGATCGAAGTTCCGACCATCGACGGCCGTACACTGCTGAAGATTCCTCCGAAAACGCTGTGCGGACAGAGACTCCGCTTGCGCGAGAAGGGCGTTCCCTCAGCTGTCAAGGAAGGTGCCCGCGGTGACGAAATCGTTGAGATCAAGATAGTGGCTCCCAACGTGCGGGATGAACGGTCCAAGGAAATCCTGCGCGAACTGGCCAAGCTGAACCCTGAAGATCCACGTGAAGAACTATGGAAGCAGGTATCGGTTGGCCATTAACGGTTCCGGCCTTCGGCGCGGAAAGCTTTTGTGATGGAATAAGGTTCGCGGTCAAAGTGCAGGCGGCTCAGAACAACCGGCGATTTGCGATAGATTGGGAAAACCATGCCTAAGCGTAGGAAACAAGGCGCGTACATGATCAGCGCAGTTGCGGAAATGTATGGCATTCACCCCCAGACGCTGCGCTTGTACGAACGCGAAGGACTGCTGAAGCCATCACGCACCGAAGGCAACACACGCCTTTACACCGACGAAGACCTGGAGCGGCTGGAGTTGATCCTCACTCTGGCGCGCGACCTCGGAGTCAACATTTCAGGTATCGCCATCATTCTGCAAATGCGGGAGCGTATGGAAGAAATGCAACGCCAGATGGCGGATTTCGTCACCTATGTTCGCAATGAGGTCATGACGCGCGCGCAACAGGCCATCGATCCCAACCGTGGGGCCATCGTGCCCCTACGCCATCCAGTTGTGATCAAGACGGAGAAGAGAACCAGGTAGTCAACCTGTTCGCGTGGCCTGGCCGCCACGGTGTTCACGTACTTGGGCTTCGGTACGCCGGAGTTGCAGGTTTTCGAATCGCCATTCCACGAGTTGAGGATCGCTCATCACTCGGCGCCAGCGTTCGCCGCGCTCAAAGCAATGTGCAATAATTGGCGCGCTATGCGACGGAAAACCCGCTTCTCCCTTCATGGACTGATAACACTTGTACTTTTCTCAGCTTCCATGCCGGCGCAATCTTCTGCTCCGCCATCCTCGACCAACACAGCTGATGCGCTCGAACTCGTCAAGCAAGGCCAGAAGCTAAACAGCGAAGGCAAGCAGGAGGAAGCACTGGCACTTTTCAATCGCGCGTTGCAGCTGTCGCCGGACCTCTACCAGGCGGAGTTGGCCGCGGGAATCGCGCTCGATCTGCAGGGCAAGTACCCGGAAGCCCGCGCGCATTTCGCCAAAGCGATAGCCGTGGTTTCTGACGCCAAGATTCAGGCCTTGCGCACGATGGCCGTGTCATACGCCTTCACTCGGGAAGCCAGCGAGGCGGCGAAATACGAACAACAGGCGTTCGAGTCGCAATACGCTGAGAAGAAGTTCGACGATGCCGCTGGCACGGCCAACGAGCTGGCGCGCATCTACCTCGAATCAGGAGACGTGGACAACGCCTTTCAGTGGTACCAAACCGGGCACCTGACGGCTCTGCTCAAGCCCAATATGAGCTCAGCGGAGAAAGACCTTTGGGAGTTCCGCTGGCAAAGCGCTCTGGCCCGGGTTCGAGCGCGACAAGGCCAGCTGGAAGAAGCGCAGAAGCATCTCGCCGCCGCCAAGGCGGTCCTTGACAAAGGCGCCAATCCCGACCAGATGCGCTTCTATCCGTACCT
>CAZDYZ010000035.1:0-21400 GCA_964509525.1 uncultured Acidobacteriaceae bacterium | reverse complement strand
ATAGCTACGTTTGGCGATCGCTGTTTCCTGCAGGATTTGCCCCAGCGTGAGGGAACCCGGCCTGCCATGGCAGTCTATCCCGTGCCCCACCGGCAGCTGGATCAGATACCGGGGGAGGAGATGAAACAGAAGGTGGGGGGGATCTTCCATGACTTGGTGTCACGTCGGTCGGATGTGGTGCACTACCAGCTGAGCTTTTTCGAGAAGCGCAACCAGGCGGTGTTTTTGCGCCAGCCGGGAAGCGGGCATGCCCAGGCGCAGACTTCGCACGGGGAGATCGCGCACATCCATCCCTCGGACGGATCCATGCACATGATATTCAGCCCAAGCGATGCGCGGAAGATTATTCAGGCTGGTTGGGGCGAAAGTCACCCCCTGGCGGGAGTGCTGCTGGGGTTGCCGGACACCTATCTGCTCATCTATCCACCGCGCAACGAGAGTGAGCTTGAGGTAACCACGCGCCTGCTGAACGCGGCCGTTGATTACATGAGCGGCCCGGCATCGATCTGAGCCTCCATCTTTGGCATTGTCCTGGCTTCCGATTTCACTTCGGCGCCGAACGCATTGGGATTGCCCTACAAGCCAGAGGTTAATGCTGTGATCGGCGACAGGCAGTTGGCCGTGCTCTCCAGCTGCATTCCTTTCGGCAAGGGTTCACCGAATGTGCGCACCACATCGCTGCGATCCGGGTTCACGAAGCTCGCCAGGCGCTGCAGAATTGCTTCGTCTGCGACGCCGGACGCGGTGAGCCTGATGATTGCAGCGTTGCGCACGTCATCGCTGATATCTCGTGACCGATCATTGGTGAGTCTCCCCACTTGGACAATCGCGGATGCCGTCTCGCTCGTTAGTTCCCGCAAGTCTAGCAGTGCTTGTATCCAATCTGCGGCAGTTTCTGAGGCAACGACGCAATTGAGCGAACCGTAAAGGGGAATGCGCTCGCCAAGTCTGCCGATCGACCACAGCCAGCCACTGTCGGTGGGTTCTTTCTTGAGCTTGCGCAGCAATTCATTTCCCAAAGCTGCGCGGGTTGGACCAGAAAGGTGTTCGAGGCTGGCCAGCAGACGCCATCCTTCGTGCTCCAGTTGAGTGTGCAGACGTGCACCCGTCTTCCACCTGCCAATGCCCAGGCCGCTGAGGTGGTTCCTAAGTTCATGCTGATGTGCGGCGCTGAGGCCTGGTGAAATCCGTCGCCACAACACCAGCCAATCCACCGGGCACTGCGCATCGCGCGGGAAGAAGGGTCCGCTTTGGTAAATCTTCCTGGCCTGAGTAGTCCGCAGGCTGTCTTGCTGGTCACCGAAGCCGGGACGCAAACAATAACCAAACAGATTAAGCCAGCGCGCTTCGTGGCGTGGGCTTATAGTTCGGCCAGCAGCAACCTCGAGAAGTGCATCACTGAACCGCCGGATGAGGGTGATCGGCCATGACTCTCTCTTCAATCCGGTGACGGACTCCAACTCGCTCACCAGCGTCGCAGGATCCAGCGGTTCACCTTCCCCATCGGCATGTCTGGTAAATGCGCGCTGGATCAGTTGCACTCCGGATTCCAGACCTTGCTCCGAGATATTCACAGACGACAGCTGAGTTGCTGGCGTCGGGCGCTGTGCTTCAGGCTCCACGCCCTCGGCCGCATAGGCCTCGCCCCGCAGCTCGAACTGAAGCCTCCATCGGTGCGGGGAATTCTCCGATTCACACCAGAGCTCCAGCGTCCCAACCTCGGTGAAGCTCACGGTCAGGCGCACGGCCAGCTCCATCTGCAGTAATTTCTTTCCGTAGCGCAACAAAGTCACCAGGGGAGCATGGCGTTGCACCTGACCGGCATCCAGGTCAGCTATTTCTCCGTGTTGGTCGTGCCGAACGCGAGAACTGTAGAGAATGAATGACACCGGGCGATTGGCCAGTACTGAGAACTCACGCTGCGAGAGACGCAGTGTCGTTCCTTCCTCTGTACCGGATGGCAGAACGCATACCGCCTTCAATCCCTGTTCCGATCGCATTCCGATGTAGTAAGTCCTTGCACTGCCAGCCTTGATGCGCAATCCACTGCCATGCCGAACGCGCCCGTAGTAGGCAGCCCCCACGGCGACAGCACCATCCATAGCTTCGTTGTTCAGGAGCTTGGGGCGCCAGTCGCGATCCGTATCATCAAACCAGCTGGCAATCGCCTCTACCACTCTTTCGCGAGTTTGAACAGGAGTGCAGAAGCCTCCATTGAAAAGTACGGCGTCCGGCCTGGCCATTCGGGCGTGATGATCGAGTGGCGACGCCGAGTTCTGATCCGGGTTCATGGCGAGTGCCGCTTGCTTCAGAAACGCGGCTAGGTGTTTGGTAATTGCGGGATCGCTGGCGTAGGGCAGCCCGAGCTCGCGCAGGCCGGACGGACGATCGCGCGCTGGGAATTCATCCCGCGCACATAAAGGCAGGAAGCCCTGCATCAGCAGTTCAAGAACCTCCTCGCGGGTCAATTCGCTGGTGAGGACTTGGCCAACAACCGACCGCCCCGTGCCCAGCATACTGATGGGAAGACGATCAACATTTGGATCGTTGAGCAGGCGCTCTTTGGCAGCACAACAGGCTCGTACTAACGCGTGGCGCTGGCGGAAGCTGATTCTGGCGCCGTGGAGCTTCTGTTCGACGCGACGTGCCAGGGCGAGGTCGAGGTTGTCACCTCCCAGGAGCAGGTGTTCACCGATCGCTGTGCGCTCAAACTGCACGTTGCCGTCGCTGATGTGGGCACGTACCAGGCTGAAGTCAGTCGTGCCTCCTCCGATGTCACAAATCAGAACCAGGTCACCGTCCCGCACTTGCTCCCCGAGCACATCTTGATGCTCTGCTATCCAGGCATAAAACGCGGCCAGCGGCTCTTCCAGCAGAGTCAGGTTTTCCAGACCGGCCTGGTGCGCTGCCTCGACCGTCAACTCCCGGGCCTCTTCGTCGAACGACGCCGGCACAGTCAACAGGATCTGCTGTTTCTCAAAGCAGTGTTCTGCATTGCCCGTACCGTCGGCTGCCATGACGTAGTTCCATGCGTTTCGGAGGTGCACAAGGTAGCGGGCCGATGCTTCGATAGGAGACACCATCGGTTCATGCTGCTCTGCGCTTGGTGGCAGAATCCTGGCCGTGCGATCTACCTGCCTCTGGCACAACCAAGACTTGGCCGACGAAACCTGGCGGCCCGGCGTTAACGCTCCCCGTTCACGCGCCAGTATGCCCGTCAGGGACGACGGGTGTTTTTCCCAGGGCAGGGTCAGCTCTTCTGCCGAGATCTCGTCTTCAGTGGGGAAGTAAAGAAAGGAAGGCAGGGCCGGGAAATCGCGAACTTCGCCAGGCCCTGCGAGCTGTGCTACGGGAAAAACTCGTATGCCCAACGATCCGGTATTCGCGACTTCCCGGGTATCGACGTAAGCCACAACCGTATTCGTTGTGCCCAGATCAATGCCGATCAAGTAACGGGTACAGGCTTCCATTACCGTCCCAGGAGGGGCCACCGCTGGTTCGTCATCTTTCGCTCTTTTCGCGGATGTTCAACTCGAGTTTCCAGCGATTTGCACGGTCGCGCGAGACGCACCAGAGCTCAAGAGTGCCGATTTCGGTTACCCGGGACTCAAGTCGCACCGGCAACAGGGTTCCTTGCCGACCATCGAGATCCAGCGTTACCTCGAGTGGATTGAGCTCCTCGATTTCATCACCCCAGTCTTCCAGGAGGTTGCCCACCTGGTCCTGTTTTCGTACGGTCGAGCTGAGGAAGCGAAATTCCGCTGGTTCACCAACCATTAATCCAAACTCTCGATCGGGGACCTGGGCTTCGGTACCTTCCTCCATCCCGAAGGGAACGACGCACAGCGCCTTCAACGGTGCTGCCATACCGGGGACTGCTGGCATCGCGCTTTCGATCCCGATGTAGTAGCTTCGTGAGACGCCGCTGCGGATTCGTACTCCCCGCCCCCGTCGGGCGCTTCCGTAGTAGGCTGCACCGCGCGCAACAGCGTGTTCCAGGTCAGGCGCATCCAAAACCTCGGTGGCTCGGAGCGCTTCGAATCCTTCCTCGGCTAACCAACTGTTCAGTACTTCCACCAGCCGGCTCCGCAGCACGCTCGCCTTCATTACACCCCCGTTGAACAGAACATGGGTCGGACACGCTAACCCGCTGCGGCCCCGCCGAATGCTGCCTGCTTCAGGACTGTTCTGTATTTGTTGGGACAGGAAGCGCGCCAGGTGCTTGGTGACTGCCGGATCGGCTGCATAGGGCAGACCCAATTCCTGAAATCCGATTCGGCGTTGCCTGGCTGGCATCTCTGTGCTTCCAACTTTGGGGAAGAATCCTTCGACCAATACGCGATTCAGATCGTCGGACGACAGTTCGGCCTTGATCGTGCCTCCAACTAGCTTGCGCCCCTTGCCCAACAGGATGACGTCATGCTTCTGGGTCCTGGGATGCTCGAACAAATGCTCCTTCGCCAATCGGCATTGGTGCCACAGACCCTGCAACTGATAGGTATCGATGTGTTGGCCCTCTGATTCCAGCCTCTGCTGCAACAGTCGCGCGAGGGCCAGATCCATATTGTCGCCACCCAGCAGAATGTGATCACCAACCGCTACCCGCTTCAACGCCAGCGCACCACTTTCCTCCGAGACCGCGATCAGGCTGAAATCTGTCGTACCTCCGCCAATATCACACACCAGAATCAGGTCGCCGACTTTGATGCACTTGCGCCAGTCTTCGCCCTGGCTTTCGAGCCAGGCGTAAAACGCCGCTTGTGGTTCTTCGAGAAGCGTCACACGGGGTAAGCCGGCCTGCTCGGCGGCACGTCGTGTCAACTCGCGGGCCTCTTCGTCGAACGAGGCAGGCACGGTAAGCAAGACATCTTGCTGTCCCAAAGACAAATCAGGATTGTCCTTTGCATGCTGCAAGTCCCACACCCGACGCAGGTGTTGCAGGTATTGTGCGGAGGCTTCGACCGGGGAAAGCCTGGTTACGTCTTCGATCGCTTGCCAGGGCAATAGCGGTGCCGTCCGGTTGACAGCCGCGTAAGAGAGCCATGATTTGGCGGAGGCGACGAGCCTCCCGGGGCTTTCGGCTCCACGCTTGCGTGCCAGTTCACCAATGATGAGCTTGGGCTCCGGATCCCATGGCAAGCTCAGGCTGCCTTTGGGAAAATCCAGCTCTCCAGGTATGTAAAGGAAAGATGGCAGCATTGTTCGCTCTGCAACTTCGTTGACATTAACGAGCTGCGGAATACCTTGGATTTCGATCCGTTTGTCTTCTTCTTCAGCAGAAGCAGTTTGGCAGTGTGCCAGCGCAGAATTGGTCGTGCCCAAGTCGATGCCAACGATGTACTGTGGGTCCAACTAAAACTCCCTTCCAGAGGTCGGTTACATCTAAATAAAATTATCCCCGGATACACCAAGGCTCAGCTTAGCCGACCTCAACTTCTGCCGGTGCAACGATCTTTCGTCCTGAGCCTTGAGGTAGCGATGGCAGATTCACGTCCTTTACTCGCCATCCGCGGTGCCGTAACAGGCCGCGTATAGGCCGCTCTCCGCTGATATTTCCGATTAATTTGATCGACGCCGGATCAAATCCTGCCTGCACGGTAACGGGTTGGTCTTCGTCAGAGGAGATGATTGGTTCGAGTTTGATATAGCGTTCGAGCACCTGCCGGCAAGATTGGTGAATACTCCGAGCTGCGGCACCGAGTTGCGCGTCCGGGTAGGGTGCAACGTCTTCCGCAAGAAAATCAACCAGCCGTCCATCGCGTTGTAGCAAAGCAAGCATTTGCACGGCCCGGTCGAGTGATTCAGGTACTGGCTTCTCGTCCGCTGCCTTGCTCAGGACCGGAGCCCCCTGGGATAAGCCGCCAGCCGGTGTAACGTGATCACCGGGCTTGACCAGCTGGACCAGGACATCCGGCGGGATTTCACCCTGAAACAGCAGGGAGAAGAAACAACGAAAAGCATAAGACAGTCGCGTCCAAAATCCGATCATATGGCTGCTGCTCCGAAGACTGAACAAGTAAGACCAGGAAAGTCATTGGTCTCAAAGGAAACACATCCTAAGTGCCTGGATCAAGTTCCGGCCCCGAATTCCACGTGGGTAACGCCAGACAATCGGCCATACATCGGAGACAACCTCGGTCACGCCGCAATCCGTTGCCTGGTTCGAACGACTTGCTAGTCGCGCTGGAAAATGTCGTGGGAAACCTGGAAAGTGACCCATCTCATCAGATGCACCGGCTTCATCGGCGGATACTGTCAAGCAGGAGGTTCAGGAAGCTACGGCTCACGGTAATGCCGTTCAGGCAGGCCGCGGAGTCGTTCGGCTGCCAACTCGGGAGTAAAGTCACGCTGCGGCGAGTCCAGCATTTCATAACCGACCATGAACTTGCGGATCGTGGCCGAGCGCAATAGCGGAGGATAGAAATGTGCGTGAAGGTGCCATTCCGCATGCTTGCCGCCATCGGTAGGCTGCTGATGAAAGCCCATGGAGTAAGGAAAGGAAATCTGGAACAGGTTGTCGTAGCGGGTGGTCAGTTGTTTCAGAATGGCTGCGAGATGGCTGCGTTCAAGGTCGTTTAGCGATGTCAGATCGGGCACATGGCTTTTGCTGACTAGCAGCGTCTCGAAAGGCCAGGTTGCCCAGAACGGAACGAGGGCGACGAAGTGATCATTCTCGCAGACGACGCGTTCGCCCAGGGAAAGTTCCAATTCAAGGTAGTCGCAAAGCAGGCAGCGTCCGTGGCACTGAAGGTGGTAGGCGAGAGAAGTCTGCTCTTTGCAGGGCTCGTTGGGAACGGTCCGGTTGGCCCAGATCTGTCCGTGGGGATGGGGGTTGCTGCAGCCCATCATCGCGCCCCGGTTCTCGAAGACCTGGACGTAACTGATCCGCGGATCAGCGCCGAGCTCCTGATACTGCTGGCACCAGACATCGACGACGCCGCGGATAGCGCCGTTATCCATCTCGGCAATCGCCAAGTCATGACGCGCCGAGAAGCAAACTACGCGGCAGATGCCAGGCTCTGATTGCGCTACGATAATTCCCTTTCCACCTGCGTCGAGCCGAACTTCGGGTACGCCAAGCTGGAGCGCTCCAAAGTCGTTGTCGAAAACGAAGGTTAACTTGTAGTTCGGATTTCGCACGCCACCCGCGCGCGAATTCCCCGGGCAGAGGTAGCAAGCCGGGTCATACTCTGGTCGCTCTTCCCTTTTGGCTTCCGTCTGTCCCAGCCAGGGTCGCTGCGTACGATGCGGCGAAACCAGCACCCAATCGCGGATCAAAGGGTTGAAGCGGCGATGCGGTGTGTCTTTAAACCTGTCGAGATCCATCATTCCGTTCCGCCTGTGAATTCCGACGCCCCATCCGCGGTACCGCAAATATAGATATCCGGTCGCAGGCCGGTGGCAGCTTCGTATTCGCCTGCGATCGTCTTGTGGAACTCGTCCACTGCATCGGCGTTCACCAGGTTCACGGTGCATCCCCCAAAACCGCCCCCCGTCATGCGCGCACCGAATACACCGCGAAGTTTCTGTGCGATCTCCACCATGAGGTCGAGTTCCCTACAGCTGACCTCGTAATCGTGGCGCAAGCTGCGATGCGATTCCAACATCAATTGACCAAACTCGATCAGATCGCCCGACTGTAATGCCTCCCCGGCCGCCATTACGCGTTCATTTTCGGTTACAACGTGCCGACACCGACGAAACGTGACCTCGGGTAGGTTTTTGCCGGAATGCTCGAGTTCTGCCAGCGTGACATCACGCAGGGCATGGATTCCCGGCAGGTACTGCTGCAGATATGCCACCCCGGCTGCGCAGTCCGCCCGGCGACGGTTGTACGCGCCGGAGGCAAGTTCGTGTTTCACTTTGGTATTACAGATCACGATGCGTACCTGCTGTTCAAGTTTCAGCAGGCGATACTCCAGGTCGCGGCAATCGAGCAGCAAAGCGTGGTTGGCCTGGCCCAAGCAGGAGATGAATTGGTCCATGATTCCGCATTTCGTACCGGCGTATTCCTGTTCGGCCCGTTGGCAAAGGCGCGCAATCCGGATCCGGTCCAGCTCGATTCCAGAATTTGCCAGCAAAGCCATTGCCGACGAAACCTCAATGGCTGCCGAGGAACTCAACCCCGCACCGATGGGAACCTCACCTTTGATCACCAGGTTGGCACCGGACATCGGATGCCCTGCCGCGTCGAATACTGCGGCAACTCCACGCACATAGTCACTCCAATTGCCCGATGGACCCGGTAGTATGGCGTTGAGATCGAATTCTCGGCTCTGTTGGAAGTCCAGAGAATACAGATGAAGGCGACGATCGTTGCGGGGGCCGATCGCCACATAGGTGTAGAAAGGCAAGGCTGCGGGCATCACGAACCCTTCGTTGTAGTCCGTATGCTCACCTATGAGGTTAACCCGACCCGGGGCACGAAAAATGCGGAAGGCTGTACCGAACCGGTTGCCGGCGGCGTCACGCAATTGCTCGACACTCGGGTTGCTCTGCACGGAAGACATCATTCGGGGCTGGTAGGCGATCTGTGCCGGCTTGGTGTGTCTCTGGCTATACGCCGATGGGAGTGCAATCCCAATACCAGCATGCTGGCTCCAAATGTCAGCAGCACGATGCCCCACAGCGAATTTATGTTAATGCCCAGAGAGCGAGCGTAGATGGTGGGATTGCTGATGTAGCCGTACGCCGTGAGGATGGCTCCTAATACTGTAAACATCAGACCGATTGGCACCCGAATGTCGATTCCCATAGTGGTCGGTCCGGTTATCGAAAGATGATATTCAAAATCACAGCCAGGCTAAGCACGGCCGCTCCTAGCCATGCCGGCCGTAAATACCATGGCACACCCTCTTCACTGGGCCGCCGGGTAAGGGAATATACCAGCCCCACCAGCTCCTGTTCATCTCGCGCCCGAGTGGCCAGGCTGATTACGATGGTGGCGAGCAGGCAGACTGAAAATGCCCAGATTGCGGTCGAAAAATTCTGAGCCATCTCGCTGGGGTAGCTGTGCACCGGCGCGATCCATCCCCCTTTTATGCCCACCGTCGCCCCAATGGGCAACGTCAGCCCCTGATGCACGGCGGCGGAAGCCGTGCCCAGGATAAGGCCGAAGAAAGCGCCGTCTCCGGTGGTACGCTTGCAGAACATACCCAGCAAGAAGGTAGCAAACAGCGGAGCATTCACAAAAGCAAAGACCAGCTGCAAGAAATCCATAATATTGTTGAAGCGTGTGGCGGCATACGCTGCCGCAACTGACAACGCGATTCCAACTACGGTGGCAACCCGTCCCATCCATAACAGGTGCTCGTCGCTTGCCGACTTGTTGATGTATGACTGATAAATGTCGTATGTCCAGACGGTGTTGAAAGCCGTAACATTGCCTGCCATGCCCGACATGAAGCTCGCCAGCAACGCAGTGATACCAAGCCCCAGGATGCCGGTGGGAAAGTAATGCAGGAGCATGTTCGGAATAGCCAAATCGTAATCGAGGATTGGCTTGCCGTCGGCATCAAGCTGTGGCTCACCTGTGGCCTCATCGATTTTAGCGGGGATAATCGGTCCTTTACCCGGTTCGTTCAGCTTCGCAAGCTGTGATGGTCTCGCGTTTTGGCTGGAGGTGCCCGGAGTCGAGAGCGCTATGGCAATCATCCCCGGCAGGATCACGAGAAAAGGAAAGACCATCTTGGGCATCGCAGCAATCAGCGGTGTGCGTCGCGCCGCGCCCATCGAATCTGCAGCCATGGCGCGCTGCACCACAAGGAAGTCCGTGCACCAGTAACCGAACGAGAGTACGAAGCCCAGGCCCAGAACCAATCCAAGCACTTCTACACCCATGGGATTCGTAGATGCGCTGCCCAACCCTTTCCAGGAATGTGTGAAGTCGGGAGGCAGGTTGTGCTTGAGGCCACTCCAGCCGCCGATGTTTTTCAGGCCGAGAAAAACCAGCGGGAGGAACCCGGCGACGATCAGAAAAAACTGCAGCACCTCGTTATAGATCGCGCTGGTGAGTCCGCCCAGCAATATGTAGGCCAGTACAATGACGGCTGCGATGATAATGCTGAGATGAAATGTATACCCTGTCCCAACCCCAAGCTTGGTCACCGGACCATCGAGCACGTGAAGCGTCTGGATCAGTTTCGCCATGGCATACATCGAGATACCGGAGGAGAACACCGTCATGGTGGCAAAGGAAATGGCATTGAACCCGCGCGTTTTCTCATCGAAGCGCAGCCGCAAGTATTCCGGGACCGAACGTGCGCGTGAGCCATAGTAGAACGGCATCATGAAGACGCCGACGAATACCATTGCCGGCACTGCACCAATCCAATAGAAATGGCTGGTCTCGATACCGTACTTCGCGCCCGAAGCGGCCATGCCAATAACTTCCTGCGCTCCCAAATTGGCCGAAAGGAACGCCAGGCCGCAGATCCAGGCGGGAAGGGAGCGGCCGGCGAGGAAAAAGTCGGTACTGGTCCTGACGTAGCGTTTGAGGAGGGCACCAATCCCCAATACAAAGGCGAAGTACACCAGCATGATGAGCCAGTCGATGCCTGTCAGGTTCACGATGGGCCTTAGCAATCCGTGATCTAGTGCGCGGCCTCTGCCTTCGGGGTAAAGATCTCGAGCCGTACATTCCACGTCACCGACTGGTCGGGTTGCAGAAGAACCATACCCGTGTTCAGGGTTCCCCAGTTCCGGTCGTAGGGATCAGGAAAGTTGAACTGCGGCTCGATGGCGACGAAGTTTTTTGTCGGTGGAGCATAGACCTGGATCGTTCTTATTTCCGGCGACAGAGTAATGATACGAAGCCCGTATCTTGCCGCTGGATCAATGATCTCGGAAACTGTACTGCCGTCCGGGCTGCGCTCGAGGGCGGAATAGTTGTCGTCAAGGTACTGATCGCCGAGCGGGCGACCACCGGGCGCACTGAAATCGTATGGGGTGCCCCTGACCGTGACTCGCTGCCCGGTGGTAAAGGTATCGTCATAGTTGTTCATGACGGCGCGAGTTTCGCTGGGAAGGTGCAATCTAGCCTGCTTACGGTCGCCGCTGGGAATGACAAAGTACGGGTGCCAACCGATGCCCATGGGCAACGGTTCCTTGCCCACGTTCCTGGCAGTTACGCTCAACTCAACGGAGTCGTTCTTCAGTGTGCTTTCAACATTGACATCGGTGGACGACAGCCAGTGTCCACCAAAGTTGCCGGCATGCAGCACGCCTGAAACGGTCGCGGCATCAGCAGACTTCTTCTGCTGAATATCCTGGAACTGCGACCGCAGCATCAGGCCGTGAATCGCATGCTTCTCTGCGCCGGGATTGTTGCCGTGCCAGTTTGCGGGCAAGGTGAGGGTCCTGCCGTCGACATTTGCAGTGATCGTCTTGCCGTCTGAATTCAATTTGCCGCGAACCCGATTAGCATATGGCAACAGAATCGCGGCACCGATCTTAAAGACACCATTGCCGAACTCGTCGTCCTGCTGGTCAAGCAATAGCTTAGCCTCAGCCAGTGAAGGTGCGTTCAGCAGATCGGTCTCACCCCTGCCTGGCAAATAAGCTTTGAGTTGCAGCCATGCCATACCGCGGCCAGGAAGCTGGGTCAACTGCAGAAACTGAGGTTTACTCTTATCGCTCGCCGGAGGGCGACGCATCGTCACCACTGGCTCACCCCCGATCGAAATCTGCGACTTTGTGGCAGTCCCTTGCTGCGCGGTGGCGGTTATGAGGGAATTCGGAACGTACCCCCACATGAGCGGGAGAACCAGAATCAGAAGCGAGTGAATCCACCGTGATTGGAGCATTGTCATTCGTCTTTTCCCTTGATCTATTGTCGGAATGGAACGCGGTTCGAGACATGGCATGAATCTGCGGCCGCTGAGCTTCGGCGCACCATCATAATCGCTTCAGCCGTCAGTTTGGAAATAACCGAAACAGACACTCACACTCGTACAAGATCAATCACGGAGGAACAGAGAAGCCAAGTTCCAGAGCCAGCCGGGCTTTTCACTATGAGACCAAGGCGCGCAGCATGGCTCCCAGCACGCGTGGCCCCTGGATGTCTTCGATGTCGTTGTGGTACCGTCCGCTAAACAATTCCCGGATCAACGCATGTCTCAGAGGGGTGTCAGGCCGGAAGCTAACAGCTAGCTTCTGGTCTGCCCGACGGGCCACGGTGAACGGGATCACGACCCTTCCGCTGCCGAGCACCAACTCAGCTGGACCGACCAACCTGCGCCAGCCTTCGGTGCGAATCAAGCTAGCTCCGCTGAGTGAGATGTCTACCAGAGTACAGGCGAACCCTGATCCGTCTTCCAGGTGCACGAAGGCATAGTCGGCTGAACGAAAGCGCTCGTCCCGCCGCCTGCGGGGCATTTCAATGCAAGCCGAGGCCGCTAGCAACAACATGGTCGTATTCACAATGCTCCAAATGACGTTGAGTTGATAGCCGGGCCTGCCGTGCATCGGATCGTAGGCGGGCAGGTGCAACAGCAGGCCGAGTATGGTCAGGGTGGCTAGGGTGACGAACGGCCAAAGCAGGTGCCAATGGACAATTGCGTGACTGCGGGAGAGTCCCTTGGCGGTTACCTTGAACGGCCGGCCGAATGGCCGGATGAGCGCGGTCACTACTGTCCGGCAGATGACGAACGCAGTCAACAGTTGTGTCACGTCTGAGATCCCGGGTAGGACACGGTTTCTGGATAGGAGAACGATGAAGAGGATATTGCTGCCAACTGCGGGCACCATCCAGAACACCAGTTCTTGGGTGTTGGTCTGAATCACTGATGCCCCCGTAAGCCAGTAGATCATCGGGACAGCAACTACCAGAAGCTTGAATGGGGCGGCCGTCATCCAGTACACCACCGTGTCGAGAAACGAAAGGCGGTCGATCCAGCCGATCTTCGCACGGCCAAAAAACGACCAACGGGTAAATAGCTGCTGAATGGCTCCCAGGCACCAGCGTGAGCGCTGGGAGATATACTCCCTCAGGCCTTCGGGAGCTAGGCCAAGGCTCAATCTCTCGTTCAGGAAGATGGTTCGATACCCGAACTCTCCGAGTTTAAAGCTGGTCAGCATGTCCTCGGTCACGGTTTCAGTTGCCATGCCCCCAATCGACTCTAAGGCCCGCACGCGGAACACTGCCGATGTGCCGCAGCAGAAGGCAGCTCCCCAGGCATCCTTGCTGGGCAACAACACGTTGAAGAAGAAGCGCTGCTCATCAGGCCAAACCGTTTGGCAAAACAGATTCGACTGCAATGGGTCCGGATTGAAGAAGTGCTGAGGCGTTTGCACGATACCGATTGCCGGGTCCTCAAAGAAGCCTAATGTGCGCTGCAATATGGTGGGTTGGGGAACAAAGTCGGCGTCCAGCAGAAGCAGAAACTCCGGGCGGCGTCCGGTTTTAAGTGCCTGTCCCAATCCGTTATTCACGTTGCCGGCTTTGGCGTGCTTGCCCTTCCTGCGAGAAACGTAATGTGCACCCAATTCATCGGCCATTTGGTGCACCCACTCGCGTGCACCGTCATCGAGCACCCAGACCCGTAAGTCCGGATGATCAATCGCCATGGCGCCGACGATGGTGCGTTCCAGAATGTCTCGTTCTTCGTTGTAGGTTGCAATGAACACATCGGTCGGTGCCTGCAACAGGCGGGAATTCTGCCGGGCATCAGCCTGGCTGGACCGCTCGATGTGCCGTGACATGAAAATTTGGGTAAAGCTGGCGTTGCAGACCACCCCGATTTCCGCGACCAGGAACGTCAGGGCCCAACTCCGAGGCAAACCATGGACCGGTGGCAGAGAGTACACGATTCGCCAATACACATAGCGAACCGAAAACATCAAGCACAGGGCGGATGCCGTGGCCCGAGCCAGGGGATGTCGCCTTCCGAGGAGCAGGCAGCTCAGCAACAGTCCCATGCTGAGCGACAGCGGCGTCCAAGTGTGTAAGTCCTGCATAGGACCTAGGGAAACATCCGGGAGAGCGTGCTGCCATGGGTGGAGATCAGCACGCGAGCAATACGCCCCACACTACATCCATCTTTTGGATCATGCCCGTAGTTGATACGTACGGTTGACATGCGATCGGTGGAATCCTTTACCGGGCGAGCCGCAAGCTTGTGATCGTCCATGTCCTGTTCTTCCCCGAAGATCGCGGTCACAGTGCCGTGATGTTCCACCGATTCCCCGCCCAGACGGAATCGTGCATCGGCGCCTATCTGGACGTCGGGTACGCTGTTCTGTGGAATCAAGGTGAGAAGAAAGCTCTGCCGGCAGTCAATCAACTCGACAACCGTTGCATTACTCTCAACGTGCTCGCCATCGGCCGCTCCCAGCTTCCAAACTGTGCCCCCGATCGGGGCGAGCAGGTCGGCTTGGCGCATCAGTTCCAGATGCTGTTTTTGGGCCTGAACGCTAGCGGCGGCTTGTTGTGCCTGCGCCGCGGTAAGCGCCCTGCGGCGATGCACTTCGGCCAGGCGAATTGTGATGTCATCGATGCGTTGCTGCGAGAAGACCACGTCATTGGTGATACCCTGCTCAGTCAGCAACCCCTTCTCGGCAGCCTTTTCCGCACTGCGGAGAGCACGCGAGTCGGCCTCTTGTGCTGCCGCTTCACCGTTCCTGATATTGCGCTGCGTTTCGAGGTTGTCAACCTCGGATTGGGTCACGATACCGTCCTGCCGCAGCTTCTGGGCACGCTCAAGATCCAGATTGGCCTGCTGCAGTGCCGCGCGCTTGGCGGCAAGCAGCATTTCGGATTCCGATGCCTGGTGCCGCAAGCGCTCGCACACCGCTTTTCGGTGAGCCACCACTCGGTTCTGTAGCACGGCCCGTTCGCTGATTAGCGCGGCTTCTTCCGCAATCGAGGCACGACGCTCGGCTTCAGTCCGTTGCTCCTCCAGCGCAAGACTTACCAGTTGATCCTCACTGGCCCGCGGATTTGTGACCCTTGCCAGTAGGGTATTAGGTTCGATGTATTCCCCAGGAACGGCGTGCAACCCGGTCAGCTCTCCGGCAATCGGTACCCGAACCGAAGTAACATAGGCGGAGACCACGGCGCCTTCCGAGGACACACAATTATGAGCGGAGAACATGCCGTAGGCTCCTGCCAGCAGAAGTGCGGAAATAAAACCGATCTTTACTGGCACGGCAAGCTTACTGACACCGGTTTTCCGGACTACGGCTTGCTCGCCGGGGATATCAATCGGGACAGGTAGAGCTTTAATGTCGGTAGACATGACACACTCGTATTCTGGACATCGGCCGACCCGCTCGACACTTGAATCCAGGAGTGCTAGGTTGGCGATTTCAACTGTTGCGGATAAGTGAAGCGCTCGAGTTGTTGGCGAGCAGACGGACCATAGAACGACCTCATCGAGCCCGCTATGCCGCCTGTATTGCAGGGCGAACCGTGAGCAGGAATGCCCCGTAAAGCCCCACCAGGGCAGCACTCAGAAGAACCGTTACCGGTGCACCGATTGCGGTGATCAGGGCACCGGCAGGAAAATCACCGAGGGGGCGGATGCCCATAATGAGCATTGTGTTCAGGCTCATCACCCGGCCCCGCATGTGGTCGGGCACACGAGTCTGTAACAGGGTTATGGTGGTTGTGCCGGCTAGCGATTGACCGATGCCGAACACCAAAAGCGTGACTATAGAAATCCAAAACCAGCTACTAAGGGCAAATCCTGTAAGAGCCGCGACCCAAATGAAGATACCCGCTAAGTAGAAGCGGCCGGTTCGCGGTTGGCTACCGAGCGAAGCCAGAACCAGCGCCCCTATAATGGTCCCCAGGCCAGCGGAGGAGAAGAGAAAGCCGAGGCGCTCCGGCCCGATGTGCAGGATCTGGACGGCATAAACCGGTAGGACCAGAGCAGGTGAAGGCCCGAGAAACAACAGAGCAGCGTAACCAGACAAAACCCAGGGCAGCACAGCATCACGGCGTATCGTCCCG
Organism: uncultured Acidobacteriaceae bacterium; assembly: GCA_964509525.1. Lineage (GTDB taxonomy): Bacteria > Acidobacteriota > Terriglobia > Terriglobales > Acidobacteriaceae > Bog-257. The sequence continues at coordinate 5,448 of CAZDYZ010000035.1, read as the reverse complement.
AGGGCGTTGCGAATTGCTGGCAAGGTTGATTGCTGGTGTGCCCCCCTTGCGGGCACGCGCATAACGTACAAGGCAATCAAAACTCCCAAGAAACTGGCGCCGTTCAGAAAAAAACTGCCGGCATAGCCGAGGGTCGCCACGGCGAAACCGGCCAACGCGGGACCAACCGTGGACGCTCCGTTGAATATCATGGCTTGTAAGCTGATTGCATTCCCGAGATCCTCGCTCGGGACGAGGGTCGGAACCAGTGCCCCTCGCGTTGGTTGATCGAAGCTGAGTACGGTCCCGTTCAGGAATGCCAGAACCAGAATCATCCAAAGCTTGACGACACCGAGCCAAGTCAGGAAGCCAAGCAGGATCGCCAGTGCCGCTGATGAACTTTGGGTGAACAGTAGAAGGCGCCGCTTATCCAAGCGATCGGCGACGCTACCACCGAGAAGTGCAAAAAGGAAGAATGACAACGCTTGGGCGAGCGAGACTGTGCCCAAGGCGAAAGCCGATCCGTGGGTGATCTTCAAGACAAGCAGGCTTTGGGCTACGATCTGCATCCAGGTACCGACCGCCGAAACGGCCAGTCCGATCCAAAGCAGCCTGAAGGCGCGGTGGCGGAGGGCGCGAAAGGTCTTGAATCCGATCGACAACGGCGGGTTGCGTTGACCCTTCGCTCTGCTGAGGTTGGCCCTCATCCCACGTTTGTTCGATAGCTCCAGGAGACTTGATTAGCACCGTTGCTGGTCACCGACCGAGCGGTTTCAATTAGATGATGGTCAGGCGACAGAGAACAGACTGGATCAGTGGCGCTGGCATCACCTGCGATCAGAAAAGCCTGGCAGCGGCAACCACCGAAATCCTCAGTCTTGCGCTCGCAGCTTCGGCATGGCTCGGGCATCCACTGCTCTCCGCGAAATCGTTGAAATGCGGATGAATCTTTCCATATCCATTCCAGCGAATGCTCGCCCACGTTGTCGAACCTCATGCCTGGAATCACCCCCGCAGCGTGGCAAGGTAGCGCTTGTCCGCAGGGATCAACCAGAATAAGCCGGCGTCCCCAACCGCCCATACACGCCTTGGGAAAGCGGGCGTAGTAGTCGGGAACTACACAGTCAATCCGAACTTTCCCGGCAAGACGTTGCTGGGCAGCTTCGACTACTCGCATGCAATTGTCCAGCTGCTGGCGAGTAGGAATCAGGCTGTCACGGTTCTTCAGGGCCCAGCCGTAGTATTGCGCGTGGGCGATCTCGACCCGATCCGGATGAAGCTGCACGATATATTCGATCATTTCCTGGATATGGTCCAGGTTGTGCCGGTGCACGACGAGGTTTACCGTGAAAGCGATCGGGAATGGGCGGATCTTTTCTGCAAGTAAGACCTTATATGCATGCCCCCTGGCGCCTGCAATCCAGGTTGCAGGTTCGTCTCTCGAGTCCTGGAAGCTAAGTTGAATATGGTCTAGTCCCGCGTCCACCACCTGGGCCAGCCGGGTTTCAGATAATCCGATCCCGGAGGTGATCAGGTTCGTGTAAAGTCCTGCCCGGCGTGCGCCTTCGATCAGCTCTTTCAAATCCGTGCGTGCAACCGGCTCACCGCCGGTCAGATGGAGGTGGAGAATACCGAGGCGACTCGCCTCTTCGAACACTCGCACCCATACCTCGGTCGAAAGCTCCGTCTTCGCCGCGATCAACTGCAAGGGATTGGAGCAGTAGACGCAGTGCAGCGGACAGCGATGTGTAATTTCGGCGATTAGTGCCAGTGGGTTCGGAGTCATTAGTAATCCACGATCCGCTTTTGCTGCAGTGCTTCAAGGAAGTTGGACACATCTTCCCGTATCTTCGCCGGATCCTGGCCGCTATACCGCCCCGACAGCATAGCCGTAATTTCCTCTACGGTGCGTTGGCCGTCGCAGAGTTCCAGAATGTTCTGACCGGTTCCTCGTACCCTGATCATGCCCTCAGGGAAAAGTACAACGGGTTGATCACCATGGGTGCCCCAACGGCAACCAGGTGCCAGACGGGGTTGGCTGGATTCGGAAGGGCGAGGCACGCTCAGGACTCCTCAAGACGAAAGGCGCCGGGCGGCGGCCATCCCGGTTGCACGTAAGCGAAGTACAGGGCGTCCAGTTGTGCCCAGAGAATATCGCATTTTGCCTGCAATGCTGTTATCGCCAATTCCTGCTGGTGCCGTGTATACGCATGTTCCGTAACCCACTCCAAGGCAAACCGGGCATCTTCCGGCGCCTGATGCAGACGAGCCGTGAAATAAGCGAGGCCGCTGGAGAGCCAGGGATAGTGCTCGCGCAGACGATCCATGCGCAGAGAGATCAGGTCTCGCGAGAACAACTCGGTCAGCGAAGAAGCGACGGCTTCCAGGAAGGTACGGTTTTTCACCAGATTAAGATAAGCATCGACGGCGTAGCGGACGGCTGGTAGAACCTGATCGCAGCTTATGACACACTGGCGGTCCAGACCTGTTGCCTCAGCCAGCCGAATCCAGCGCTCGATACCTCCCTCTTGTGCCGAATCGCCATCATGATCAATCACACGCTTGCGCCACGCCCGGCGGAAGTCCGGGTCATCGCTTCGGGAGAGAATGATCGAATCTTTGATAGGGATGCGGCTCTGGTAGTAGTAGCGGTTCAAGGCCCAGGCCTGCATCTGGCCGCGGCTAAGCTGACCTTCGTGCATCATAAGATGAAACGGATGTTTATGGTGATATCGTTCTTCTCCCACCCGTCTCAGTCGTGCTTTCAGCTCCTCGGCAGAAAGAACCGGCGAAGCCAGAGTCGCTTCTATAGATTCAAGTGCCACCCATCCTCCGCTACCTCCCAGCCGGCTGCCTCCACTTCACGGTATTCGGGACTGGACTGATCCAGCATGGGATTCGTGTTATTTATGTGCACAAAAATTTTCCGGGGACGCCGCATTTCAGCCAGCTTGCAAAGGCTCCCTTCCTGTCCAGAAACAGGGACGTGGCCCATTTCACGCGCCTTGGCTGCCCCCTCTTGGACCTGCATCAGCTCCCCGTCGCTCCAGAACGTTCCGTCGAACAAGACCAGGTCAACGCTTTCCAAGCGCCGTAATAAATACTCGTCGATGGCTGGCACCGCCGGCACGTATGCCATTCGACCGCCTGACGACGATGTCAACATCATGCCCAACAATGCTTCTTCAGAGTTGAGCTGCTCGGCTCGCTGTGGAGAAACATAGGCAGGATACTTATTCCCCAGCGAGAATACCTCACAGCAGATTCCTGAGTGATTTCCTGCAATCGTGAGCAAGGGGAAGCTCTCCCCGACTTTGATATCCATCCAGCAAACCTGGTGAGGAGCACGATTCAACATGGCGAATACAGTGTTGTCTTTCTGCAGAATGTGCCGCAGTGAAGATGTGCAATAGATTCGGAAGGGCTGCAGCTCCCGGAGGGACAACAAGCCGGCAATCTGATCGATCTCTGCGCTGTCGAGCAGCACACCGGCGAGGGGAGAATCGCGACCAGCGCGACGGGGCTGCAGCGCTGGCGTACGCTCGATCTGCGTCCGCAAGTCAGGGGAGGCGCCTAGCAGGAACCACGCCTCATTATCACTGCTTACGGCTACCTGGGTTTGGGTGCGGCTTCGACCGTGGAAAACACCGCTTCGCAAGGACTGACAGTTTCGGCAGTTACAATTCCACTGCGGAAAACCGCCCCCTGCGGCCGAGCCCAGGATTTCGATCTGCATCCCTGCAGTTTACAGTTCCGCGTTGGCGTAAGAATTGATCTCGCAGTTCAGGCAGACTTCTTCAAATTCCGGGCTAGTCCATTCCATTGTGCCTTCTCCTTAAGGTTGCAGGTGTTGACATTATAGTATGGCGACTCCCGGACTCGCCAGTGGTGATCTTGAGAGGCGATCCCATGCCTGACTCGGTCTGAACCCTGTAACGGGTCACTTACCGGCGGCGATCCAGCGAAACGTGTGCTGTTGTTGATATCGCGCCAGTCCCCAGGTGCTAACCGATGTTCTTATCGGGTAACCGAGCTTCCTGGACAGCGACCCGGTGTCTGTTGGGTGGGGATTATATCGTTGATTTTAAAATATTTAACCAGCCTTGGTGGAGATACGCCGGCGGATCTCCCAAGGACTGGTCACCTACTTGGAATAACCACGCTTTCCCCAACCTCGGGGCGTGTAAACTCAGACTCTAAGTTAGCCGGGAGCAATAGGCATGGCTTCTACAGCTTCTGTTGCCGCAAAAGTCCGAGCTGGGATCCCCGATACCGCTACCGACGCAGCTGGTTTCATTCCCTGGACCATCTGGTGCATGGCTGCCGGCATCGCATGCAGTGTGATCGGCGGCATGTGGGACATTTCCTGGCACATGTCGATTGGACGGGACTCGTTCTGGACACCCGCACACATTCTGATTCAGATGACAGGCGTTTTAGTCGGAATTGCCTGCGCTTACATGATCCTCACGACCACCTTCGGCAGTGAAGCCACAGCACAGAACACATCGGTAAGAGTTTGGGGCTTCCGCGGTCCGCTGGGAGCATTTATCGCGGTCTGGGGATGCATCGCCATGCTGACCTCAGCTCCTTTTGACAACTGGTGGCACAACGCCTACGGCCTCGACGTCAAAATTGTGAGCCCACCGCATACTTTGCTGTCGCTGGGTTCCTTTGCCATCAAATTCGGTGCCATGACGCTGATGGCGGGGTTGATGAACCGGGTGTCGAAGCCCGTTCGCCGGCGTCTGACATGGTTATTGTTAAGCGTAGGGGCAGTGTGCGTAGCGCAACTTGGGCTTATGCTCACCACAGTTACCTGGCCGCTGAACATGCACAATGCTCAATGCTACCTGGCTGTGGCCACTGCAATTCCGGTGGTTCTGATCGCTCCGGCTTGGGCCTCACGATGGCGCTGGGGAGCAACGGCGGTTGCGGGAATCTACACTATCATCCTGCTGCTGTTCGAATGGATCCTGCCCCTGTTCCCTGCCGAGCCAAAGCTGGGGCCGGTCTACCAGCGCATCATGCATCTCGTTCCACTGCGATTCCCGCTGCTGTTGATAGTCCCCGCGATTCTGCTGGACCTGCTATGGCGAAAAACTGACCAATGGAGGCGCTGGGGACTCGCCGCCGTCACCGGACCGTTGTTCGTGTTGAGCTTTCTGGCCGTGCAGTGGCCGTTTGCCAGTTTCCTGATGTCGCCAGCAGCGCGGAACCGGTTCTTCGGAATGTCATATTTTGCCTACTTCGATCCAGCCACATACCTCTATGATCCCTACAAATTCGAACTGGCGGAAAAGACGCGCGCCGAATTCTGGCTGGTGATCGCGATCGCGCTGGTCGCCGGGGTAATCTCGTCGCGCCTGGGATTTGCGTGGGGAGACTGGATGCGCCGGGTGCGCCGGTGAGGTTTGTCAGAGCACTGCCTTAAGCGCATTGCAGCGAAGTTACGACAAGCAAGCACTC
>CAZDYZ010000034.1:0-1529 GCA_964509525.1 uncultured Acidobacteriaceae bacterium | reverse complement strand
CGTGACCTACGCCGGGAAGCCAGCGCCTGGAATCGGAGCATGAATCGCGACCGCGTCACCATTGACTGGCAGTTTACCCGCAGAAAGGCACGTGAGAAGTTTGGCTACAAAAGAAACAACATTACACGGTCAAAGACCTAGAGGCTGTATAGGCAGTGAACGTGTGCTGATCTGCTCTTACCTCCCTTTGCCTGTCATTCAGCAATTGGGAGGGATTGCTTATTATTCGATTCTCACGTGTTCTTGCTGTGCGACGGAGCATTCTGGCGGAACCGAGGTGTGATAAAGTAACTGGATCTTCCACTCCGCTTAAACCGACAAACGGCGAAAGCCGGAGGTTCGAGAGGATGCCATGTTCCCTCGCAATGGATACTCTCGGGGTTGGACTCTGCATGACCGAAGGTTAGGTGGGATCCTAGTCGGGCTCATGCTTACAACCGCGCTCCCCGCACAAGGAAATCAGGCCGGCGTTCACGCACCCGAAAATATTGCCGGAGCGCAGATACAGAGTCGTGCTAAGTCGAAGCTCACGCAACAACAACAGCAGGGACTACAACTGCTACAAGGGGTGCAAGTTAAGGCAACTACATGGCGGCCCGCGATACGGACGTACGTGCTATGGCTAAGCTCGCAAGCATACGCGAAGCTGAATCCCAGAAAGACGGACTCAACTCTGAGAGACGCTTTCCAGACCAACCTGGCAGTAGAGAACACCCTGACAGATGGAGAGCGGTGTGCTGGCTTGGCGCAGGCTTGTGATATCAAGGGATGGCTTCAGCGGAGGATTCTGTGGGAGATGGTCCGCCGCACACCTCACAAAGTAGAAGACCTACTGCCTATAGCCGAGCCAGGCGTTCGCAAAGACATTCTCCAAGGGCTCATTGATCGATGTGCACAAAAGGGAGACCTTGAAGGCGCACAGGAACTGCTCAATCAGTTCGCGGACGATGAGCGGTACCCATCCGGGGCAGCATCTCGGGTCATGGAATTGCTGCTCGGCGAGAAGGTGGCCGATCGGCTGGCAATATTCACTGCGGCGTCAAGGAATTTCCGTCAGCACTCTGGAACTTCGAAACCCCAACTTGAAGACTTTAGCTCGATGGTGTTGCGGTCTTGGCAGCAGGTCTCCCCCTCCGCGGTCATGGGAGCGATCGACGCCATCCTGGAGCAAGCGAAGAAGACTGACGATGTCGGGGTGATCAATAGCATTACTGATCCAGAAATTTGTGTCCTTGGAGAAACTGCCTTCGCAAATGTCTTGCTTGGTAACAGTAGTTTTTCACATGATGAAATTGAATGGCACAGGGATGGGATCAAGGGCGGAATGAGTGGTTTCGGACTGAACCCTTAATCGGTTGTGTGGGTGGGCCTGCGCGGACTCCATGCGAGCACTGGCCTGTGCCAGACCAAAGAATAATCCGTCGGGCTGGTATCGCCAGGGATGATCGAGCCTTAACGCGAAGCGTGGCGAGCGGATGTTCTCTTTCAGCCACCCTGCAGCGGAGCCGATGACGATGTTACGCACTCTA
>CAZDYZ010000033.1:0-1601 GCA_964509525.1 uncultured Acidobacteriaceae bacterium | reverse complement strand
CCGCGAATATCTTCATAACGGACCGAGGACACGCCAAAGTTGTCGACTTCGGTTTGGCAAAATTAGTCCCACCCGGCCCAATCGTGGCAGTCTCGGAAATGGTGACTGCTACCGAGGGGGAGCTCCTGACCAGCCCCGGCTCGACCGTTGGCACGGTCGCCTACATGTCGCCGGAGCAAGCCCGTGGCGAGGAGTTGGACACACGGACAGACTTGTTCTCGTATGGGGCGCTGCTGTACGAGATGTCGACAGGACGCATGGCATTTCCGGGAAATAGTGCTGCGGTTATCCATGATGGGATTCTGAACCGGACACCTATATCGGCATCGGAGATTAATCAAGCTCTGCCGCCAAAGCTGGACGAAATCATCGGGAAGGCGCTGGAGAAGGACCGCAAGCTGCGTTACCAGAGTGCGGCGGAAATCCGCACGGACTTACAGCGCTTGAAGCGCGATGAAGAGTCGGGTCGTGCAGCCGTCGCAGCATCTGAGGGCAGGTTGAAACCCGCTCCAAAATCTACGTGGTTCCGATGGGTTGCGGCCACTGGGGCCACATTACTTGTCATCGGATTGGTAATGGGCGGTTGGATGTCCCGCTCCCGCAAGGTGCAGGCGCTGACTGACAAGGACACTATCGTCCTCTCCGATTTCAACAACAAGACCGGTGACAGCGTCTTTGACGACACGCTGCAGCAGGGGCTCTCCGTGCAGCTTGAGCAATCACCCTTTCTCGCCCTGGTTTCGGACCGTAAAGTAGGTGAGACGTTGAAGCTGATGGGACGTTCCGCCGGAGACCGGTTGACGCCGGACGTCACCCGCGAGGTCTGCCAGCGCGTGGGCAGCAAAGCCATGGTGACGGGCTCGATTGCGGGTCTGGGCAGCCAGTACGTGATTGGCCTGAAAGCAGTGACCTGCGATACGGGCGATGTGTTGGCCGAGGCGCAGGAGCAGGCGACGGGCAAGGAAGCGGTGCTCAAGGCTCTGGACGCTGGGGCAGTCACGTTGCGAAGTAAGCTGGGCGAGTCGCTCACTTCCGTGCAGAAGTACGCCACACCCGTGGAGGAAGCAACAACAACGTCATTGGAGGCGCTGAAAGCCTACAGCGTGGGGGTAAAGACGTACTCCGCGAAAGGGAGCACAGCGGCGCTGCCCTTCTTCAAAAGGGCGGTGGAGCTTGACCCTAACTTTGCCATGGCGCACACCTGGATGTCATATGCCTACTGGGACCTCAACGAAGTGGGGCTGGCGGGGGAGAATGCACGCAAGGCTTACAACCTGCGGGAGAAGGTAAGCGAACGGGAGCGGTTCTCCGTCGAAGGGAACTACTACTTCGATGCGACAGGGGAGCTGGAGAAAGCGGCGCAGACCTACGAGCTGTGGCAACAGGCTTACCCGCGAGACCCCACGCCTTACAGGGCCGCGGGACTTGTTGCCGTCGACATGGGAAATCTGGAAAAGGCATTGGAAGAATTCCGAGAGGCGCTGCGCCTGGAGCCAGATAGCGCGTTGAACTATCTCTGCCTCGGCTACGCCTACACGGCCCTCAACCGGCTGGACGAAGCGGAGGCTGTGTTCAAACAGTCAGAGGAGCGCAAACTGAAG
>CAZDYZ010000032.1:0-3989 GCA_964509525.1 uncultured Acidobacteriaceae bacterium | reverse complement strand
GCTATTCAGTCAAACCTAGGAACGGACAAGAAGAGGCAGGCAGCTTTTGCGAGCTGCCTGCCTTCTGTGGACAGAGTTCTTGAGTGGCTTACTGATAGAAGCCGGTGAGTTCTGCCGTGCAGCCGATAGAGTTGAGTTGGGCCACTTCGAGAACGACGGGGAAGATGGCACCTGCTGCATCACCACCCGATTCCGGAACGGCCGGAGAGCAGGAGGTGAAGGGCGCCCCAACGTGACCGTTATGCCCAGTCACACCACTGACGGCATAGTGAGCGCGGAAATAGTTGAGATTTTGAACCGGCGAGCTGCAAGCAGCGTTGTTGCAGTACACCACCGGCACATAGTCGCGGACGTTCCCGTTGGCTGGGTTGGCTTGGTCCTGAGCCGCCTGGACCAAGCATGCGGCGCTGACCACTGCCGGGGAGGGGCAGGTTTGCGCAGCTCCATAATAGGCAGAGCGAATCACGTTCCAGTTCGAGTAGCGTCCACTGGTGACGCCGTCAAACGTGGGCTGCCCGTGGGGGCAGGTGAAAGTAATCGGTGAGACATTCACCTTTCCAGTGCAAGTTGGGAGAACACCTTGTCCATATGGATTGGCGGTATAGCTTGGCCAAAGCGGATCGGCGCCGTCTAGCGTCACGTACTTGACGTTGGTTTTGCCTCCAAACGTGCCGATGCTGTAGAAAGCATAGCCAAATGCATCTGAGGCATTCGAAGAATTGACTACAGTTACCATTTCGCCGGTGCCAATGGCGCGGGTGCGGCTGCCACCAAATCCACCATAGGGTCCAAGAGCGGGAGTGCCTGTGGTGTAGTTGGCGCTCTGGATGTTCAGTGGGTTTCCACACGTTGGGGTCAACGTTCCACCACCGAAGGGCGGATAGCTGGCATTGCTCGGGGCCGATGCAGGAAGTGAACTCGCCCAAGCCGGGCATGAAGCTCCGAGATTATTGTTGGATTGTGGGTAACCCACATTGCCGTTTTCTTGGGACCACTTGCCCTGGCCACCGCGTTGCGAGCGTGTTATTTGCCATTCTTGAGTATTGTAGGTTCCCGAATATGGCTCGCGCTCGATGACGTGGAGAGGCGTTGGGCAGCCGCTCACCGTCGAGACCAGCGCTGCGCTGATGTCTTGGGTTGCTCCAGTAATACCCCGGAAAGCAGATTGCACATCCTGGACATTGACGTTCACGAAGGCGGCGTTGCCCAAGCCACATGCAGTCGTATCGGTGTTGTTGGCGATGTACATCACAGGGACAGCGCCCACATCTACGATTGTCCCTGACGGCACCGCAATGCTAGAGATAGGGTCCGTGCCTCCGAACAATGCAAAGTCCAGCCCAAAGGCTACACCTTGGGAATAGGAACTCTTGATACCTGTGGGAGAACTGGGATTAGAGCTATATCCCATGCAGGTGGTTGTGGGGTCGGTGGGATTAAGCGCGCAAGTCGCACGCACAAACGTAAAATGCGCGTCCTCCGGACGGATATCGGTGAACACTTGGGTGAAGTGCGTTCCATTGATAGCGTTGAAAACTGCCAGGGGCAGGCCAGGGCAGTTGGCGACAACTGTTGCCGTTGCCGTTCCGGAAATGTCCGTAGCGAGGCCGGTATTGGAATCAGTGTACGTGAAAGAAGTAGGGCCAAGCTGGCCGACGCCGCCGATAGTGACGTTGGAAAGGTTGTAGCCGGAAACAGGCGAACCTGCGATGGTTACGGTTGCGCCGTTGGAGAAATAGTTAGAGAAATTACCGCCCCCGAACACCGTGACGGTCACGGTACTGCCGGACTCAGAAAGGTCCACGTTGAAGACCAGAGAGCCGGTACTAGCCGCGCAGGAAGTGTTGTCTTGCACAAAAGAGACTTTGTTGGCGCCGACAGTGTATTGTGCCGTCGCAAGGAGGTTAAGGGTGGCATTGCCTGTTCCATTCTGTGAGAGGAACAGACGATCGCCCACCACGGAATCCGTCGATAGATAAGAGCAAACTTTGGATGGCGAGGTGTCATTGTCCCAGGCAACCCAAATGGTTCCAGGTTCATGGGGAATGCCCGCGTTGCGGCTGTCAAGCCCATAAGCAAGACTGCTTGAACCACTGCTTCCCCCAGACCAGAAATTTGTCCCGCAAAGGGCCGCCCCGCCGGTGACAGGGTCTGGCGCAGTTGCGGCAAGGCCCGTCGTCGTGAATACCGCTGACGAACCAACCGCGTTCAGAATAGTTTGCGCCGAGCTTCCTGAAGCGGTCAGCAAAGCACACACGCAAACCAGAACAACTCCCGCAAAAATGCTTTTCTTCATTTACGATTCTCCTCAGATTAAAGTCGCTTAGCGACTGTTCCAACATTTGCTTGAAGAAGGAAAAAGAAAGATGCTGACGTGCGGCCACACCTCACCTCATTAAGGGGATGGCCGGGTCCCATTCGCGATGAAAAAGCACAGGCCTACACACAGCCTGCAGATATGAGGTCCACAGTGACTCCCGCGATCTGACTTAAACCTGGTGTGAGGTCAGACCAGGAAGCAGGGTTGTCTTGAGCCGGGTCGCACCACACTGGGCGTCAATTGTACGAAGGCATTGCAAAGGGAACTTTGGGTGCTGCCTTCCTTAGCCCAGTACACGTGCTGGAGTATCGGGAGTCTCTATTAAGATGGAATTAAGCCGCAAGTACTCACGCGTGAATCTCTCGTTAAAATCGGCTTGAATAAGCGCAGGAGAGCACCGGAAAGACTTTTCACATGAGTCTTCTCTTCATTCTTCTCTTGCGCGAGGAACAGCAAAGTGAAAAGTCGAATGACTCTTGCAACGGAATTTTTCCAATAGCCGGAACGACTTGGCAGATGTTCTTTGTATTCGTGTGGTTCCGAATATTCTCTTCGCGGACTGATTGAGGACCGCCTTCGCAACCGCAGCCATGACCTTCACGCGCCACTTTTTGATGCGATTGCAACTGCTGTCTCATTTTCGCGTAACACAGCGGGCGCAACCATACGGCAGCTTCCCAGCTGCTTCGGAGAACTCGATTGAAATTCGTAGGCCTTTTGTGCAGCACTCTCCTGCTGTCAGGTTTATTTCTATCTGCTCAGGCCCAGGATCCAGCGCCGGGGTCAATCTCCGGTACAGTCCGCGACAATACCGGCGCCGTGGTTCCCGCTGTAATTGTTGACCTGACCGACGCCAAGGGCGTCGTGGAGCATGCTGCCGCAGACGGAAAGGGCGACTATCAGTTTTCCGGTCTCGCCCCAGGAACTTATACGGTTAGCCTGACACTGCAGGGATTTAAGGGGTTCAAGTCCACGGTTGTGCTGACCGCTGAAGCAGGCATTCGCATAGATATCTCTTTGGAGCCCGAGTCGGTGACCACGAAAGTCACCGTCGAGGGGCAGACGGTCAGCAAAATCGAGACGGAATCTTCGCAAATTACTGGCACCATTACCGGTAAGGAGATCGTTTCCCTCGGCTTGAACGGACGGAACTTCACCCAACTCGTTGCTTTGGCCCCTGGCGTAAGCAATCAGACGGGACAGGATGAAGCACTCGTGGGAGCGAAGGGGAGTGTGAAGTACAGCGTCAACGGCGGGCGGGTCGAATACAACACCTACGATGTGGACGGCGGGGACATTTTGAACGCCAGTCTCAACGGGAGCCACGATACCCTGATCGTCTATCCAAGCCTTGATGCCCTCAACGAATTGCAAGTGCTTACCTCGAACTACGGCGCCATGTATGGGAAAAGCGCCTCGGGGACCATCCTAGCCACAACCAAGAGCGGCACCGACAAATTCCACGGCGATGCTTACTTTTTCGCCAGAAATAACCTTTTCAACGCGCGCAACTTCTTCGATCAAACGCGGCGCGCTCCTCTGTACCAGAAGTACGAACCCGGCGCAACGCTGGGAGGCCCGCTCTATATTCCCGGACACTACAACGACAACAAGGACAAGACTTTTTTCTTTGCCTCAGAGGAGTATCGGCACGACAGGGAGCCCGTCA
>CAZDYZ010000031.1:0-1640 GCA_964509525.1 uncultured Acidobacteriaceae bacterium | reverse complement strand
CGGGACTATCCTGCGGCCAGTAAGCGCACGGCAGTAATCAGAGTGCAGTTCTGTAAGCAGGACACCTAATGACGACACTCGAATCGGGGACCAAGCACAACAAGGAGAACCATGTCAGACGAATCCATTAAGACAGCCGGTATGGACATAGGAGCCGCGTCGACAGACGCCACATCGGCACGCATGGAGGGCGGATCTCGCGAGGGTGGCCCTCGCGGACCACGTACGACGGGAAGGCCCGGGAGTGCCACCCGTGAAGGCGGACGGAAGTTTTTTCGCCGTAAGAAGGTTTGCAAGTTCTGTGTCGAGAAGATCGACGGCATCAACTACAAGGATGTACGCCTCCTTGCCCAGTTCGTGTCGGAAGCTGGCAAGATCGTTCCTAGGCGGTTGACTGGCGTATGCACGCCCCACCAGCGCCGCCTGGCTGACGCGATCAAGCAGGCGCGAAATATCGCGCTGCTGCCCTTCGGCGGACGGTAACCAGTAATCGGTGGTAGGGTGCCGCCCTTTCGTCATGCTCAGGCTTTCAGCGTACGTGTTAAAGCCGCCAAAGCTTTTTTCACAACCGGTCTTCAGCCGGCAATAGAAACTTCAATGGAGTTCCTTTATGGAAGTTATTCTGAAAGAAGACGTACCCAAGCTAGGGTCTCGCGGCGACGTGGTAAGAGTGGCGGAGGGCTACGGTCGGAATTATCTCCTTCCGAAGAAGCTGGCGATTGAAGCTACGCCGGCTAACCGTGCGGTCATTGAGCAGATGAAGGCCGCAGCCGTCCGCCGAGTTGCTCGAGAGAAGGGCGATGCTGAGAAGCTGGCCCAATTGTTGACCGGTGTCTCGCTCAGCTTTACCCGTAAATCTGGTGAGCACGATCAGCTCTTCGGCTCCGTGACCTCCGCCGACATTGCACGTGAGCTCGAACACAAGAGCTTCAACATCGATCGCCGCAAAATCCATCTTGACGAACCGCTTAGGCACGTCGGTGAGTTCACTGTCCCCATTAAGCTGCACAAGGACGTCACCGTGCAAGTGAAGGTGATTATTAACAAGGAAGCTGCTGCCGAAGCTGTTCTGGCAGAGGAGGCTAGCGCCGAAGCATAGCCTGACTGAATGTTGCTCCCCGGGAGTAACGCGTCGGGAGGCTCTGAAAGCGGAGGCCGAGGGTCGAGGATGCAGTACAGGGCGTCAATCAACCCACCATTGTACGCATACGAATACGTCGCTGATGATTCTCCCGCCTGTAGTATTCACTTGTGGCCAGCTTCAGCCTGGCCAACAGTCTTGTGATGCTGAGCCAGTGCGTCGGCCGGGATCGGACGCCGCACATAAGAGCAAATCGCGGTCCTTGCGCGCAGGCACTGAGCCGCCAGACCTCTTCCGACGTAAGTAATAATGGGTGAGGGACTATAATGGCCGCTCACGGTTTCTTCCAACGCTCGTCTATGTAGTTGCAGGCACGAGAATTGGCTTGCCAATTGCATACTAGGTAGAAACCAGCATGCCGGCCGATGCGGTTGCAGTTCCTCTCACGGTTGGCCCAGGGCTCCGCGCTCCTCTGACGTGGCGAGAGGCGGACGAGACGTCCTCTAGTCCCCCCGATCGGGGGACCGTGGTTGGGCAGGCCCAGAGCCGCATGAATGAC
>CAZDYZ010000030.1:0-2745 GCA_964509525.1 uncultured Acidobacteriaceae bacterium | reverse complement strand
GAAGGCGAGGGCGATCTGCGTGGTATGCGGTACATCTTTCAGCAACCGAAGTGGTCGGCCACCATCGCGTCGCTGGTGGTGCTCGACGGCGCAGGAACTGACACCATCATCGCCGAAGGATTGGGCAGCCGCCGTTATGAGGTCACGATTCACGGACCCGGCGGGCACTCGTGGAGCGATTTTGGCGTGGCCAATCCTATCGTCGGACTGGCGCGTGTCATCGAGCGCTTTACCAAGACGCCCGTCCCTGAGATACCGAAGACGACTTACAACATCGGAATTATCAGCGGTGGGACTTCGGTAAACTCAATTCCTGAGTCGGCGACGATGCGCGTGGACACACGTTCGGCCTCGGTCGAAGAACTCGACCGTCTGGAACGTGCACTGCACGAAGCGGTTGACCAGGTCATTCCCGAACTCACCGGCCGTAAACATCGAGAGTTACTCAACGCCGAGGTGCGCGTCATCGGGAACCGTCCCGCCGCGGACTTGCCCGTCGACTCCCAGTTGCTGGGAACAATTCGCGCCGTCGACGCGCAACTGAATAACAACGCGAGAATTCAGCGGGCCTCTACTGATGCGAATGTCCCCCTCTCCTTAGGGAGAGAGGCGATTGCCATCGGGGCTGGCGGCACGGGGGGAGGCGCGCACACTATCCACGAATGGTATGACCCAAAAGGCCGTGATCTGGGCCTTAAACGCATTCTGCTGCTCACTCTTGCACTCTCTGGAGTGTTGGACAAATGAAACTCCTGCTGTTGCTTGCCTTTGTCGTTGTGGCTTCTTCCACCAGAACACCCCCGGCTGCGGACAAATCCAGCCACCAGACTCCTGACATCATCTTCATCAATGGCAATATCTATACTCAGGCAACGCCGGTTCGTGCGCAAGCAATCGCCGTACGCGATGGTCGCATCGTCGCAGTAGGTTCGAACGACGAGATCAACAAGTTGAAGGGTGTCCACACCCAGGTGGTCGATCTCGGCCAACAGTTTTTGATGCCGGGTTTCAACGATGCACATGTGCATCTGCAAGAGGCCGGTCTTGAGGCACAGAGTACGGACCTGCGCGGTACGCACTCTTTGCAGGAAATGCAGCAACGCATCGCCGCCAGCGCCAAATCCTCGGCCCCTAGCGATTGGTTGGTAGGCGGTGGCTGGGACCAGACGCTATGGGTGGACATGCAATTGCCCACCCGTCAGGACCTTGACGCGGTCTCGGGTAGCCATCCTGCGGTGTTCAGCCGGGTGGACGGACATATCGCTGTTGCTAACACAGCGGCCCTGAACATCGGTGGAGTCACCGCCCAGACGCAGGCGCCGGACGGCGGCAAGATCGATCACGATGCGAAAGGTCAGCCCACTGGGATTCTGCGGGAGACAGCGAGAGCACTGGTCGAATCGAAGATCCCTCCGCCAAGTCCTGCACGCCTGAGCCGAGCTGCCGCACTGGCTTTGGCTGATGCCGCCCGCTGGGGCATCACCTCCGTCCAGGACAATTCCAGTTGGGAAATCTTCCTCGTCTATGAGGATATGGAGCGCGCAGGAAGCCTGACATTGCGCATCAGCGAATGGCTTAACTTCGATGATCCCATCACTCTGCTGGAGATGCACCGGGCCCATCATTCTGCGAATGATCCCATGCTTCACACCGCCATGCTAAAGGGTTTCATGGACGGTTCACTCGGTTCGCGCACGGCAGCGCTTCTGGGGTCCTACACCGACGATCCTGGCAACTCGGGCCTGGCGCGATATGAGCAGGTCACCCTGAACCGCATGGCCGTCGAGCGTGCGGCAGCCGGATTCCAACTAGGGTTTCATGCTATTGGCGACCGGGCCGTGCAGATGGCACTCAACGCCTTCGCGGAAGCAGAAACGGCAGCGCGACGGAACAGTCAGCCAGGAGACTTCCGCTTCCGTATTGAGCACGATCAGGTTGTTACGCCTGACCAGTTTGGACAGTATCGGAAACTGGGCGTTATCGCCTCCATGCAGCCCTCTCATTTGCTCACAGATATGAATTGGGCGATCGAGCGCATCGGCCTCGCGCGCGCGAAAACCTCTTATCCATGGAGGCAATTTCTCGACAACGGCGTCCCCTTGGCGTTTGGGACCGATTATCCAGTCGAGCCGATCACACCATTCCGCGGCCTTTATGCAGCCGTTACGCGTATGAACGAGAAGGGGACGAAAAGCTACTTCCCTGAACAAAAGCTGACCATCGAGCAGGCCATTGCCGCGTACACTACGGGCTCGGCCTACGCCCAGTTTGCCGAAACGGAGAAGGGGATGCTGGCACCGGGCATGCTGGCTGATTTTGTCGTCCTGGATCGCGATCTAACGCAAGTCCCAGCCTCGGAAATCCTGAAAACCCGCGTGTTGCGCACTGTTGTCGGGGGAAAAACGACTTATGAGGCAGACCGATAGAAAGGCAGTGAGTCATCTGGAGACTGCCTTGGAGTGGCGCACTGCAGGTTGCCGGGTGACGTAGCCGTCCGCGGTCCACAAGAAAGCAAGGACTCGGTTAGGCTCGGTCTCGGATAGGCAGGCTCTGCTCTTGATGCGCTCATTGGCATGGAGACGCCTCGCAGTTCTGGCCGGCTAGTTGTCGATCGAACGCTGTGGTTACGGTAGGTATTCAACGAGCCTCGACGTTTCTGGCGAATCCCAGAGGTGCTCCTCGGACATCGGCATCAATTTTTCTCCTCAGAAGCCTTCGCAGGCCAATGCAAAGCTTGTTCTCCTG
>CAZDYZ010000029.1:0-1780 GCA_964509525.1 uncultured Acidobacteriaceae bacterium | reverse complement strand
AGCCGCAAGCCGCTATCCCGGCACCGATCTCGTCCTGCGCTATGAGGTCAAACCCCATGCTGGCACTGCATGAACTAACTCTCTATGTCAGGAGTCCTGAACACGGAGCGTTGATGATGCTAAAAGACGAAGATCAGAGATTTAACGCAGTATGCGATTTCGTTAGGTCACGATGGCCCGAATCGCCGCAATGCTGTAGTAAAGCACAAAGAGAGCTGCAACCGTTATGATGTCAAACGCGACAAAATGGCCAATGGTACTTGCGTCGGACAAGCCCACAGCGAGCTCGCCAATTAGTCCGACCTCAAAACCAATACCAAACATTGTGAACAAAGCTGGGATGACTGCCAGCAACATGGTGGCATGAGGTCCTGCATCGCTGGCCTTCGAAAGCTCGACTTTATTATCGCAACGCAGAACGAAGCTCCTGCGCCGACTCCTTGTCACCGTTGTTCCTGTGGGGAGCAGTAGATTCGCTGTATCTTCGGCGCTGAACTTCGCATTAGCCTGCGCTCTGATAATTACCGGATAGCGGAGTACCACCTCGGGCGCAGGGGTAGATTCGGTTGGTTTAGTAGGAACAAACTCGCGCGTCGAGAGAGTGAAGGCTGGGCCATTTATGATGACAAAGTCGCATTCTTCTATCACACGGAGATCGGCGCCGCCCAGAGGAACAAGAGATTTTCCTTCAGGAATCTTGATTTCGCTTTGGGCGGGAACCTGGATCGCTTGGCCGGTTGGAGCCGAGAAGGTTTGGTCGGGCCCATCCCTGCTGAAGACCATGGCTGCTGATGTAGTGATTACGCCGCCAATCGGCACAGCGATCGAAGCGGACAGCTCTTTCGGCAGCCTAAGCACGTCGCCAGGACGTATGACTTGTAGCCGGAAAGCCGACCTGGAATAAAGAAGAATTGGCACAGGTGTACCGACCGCCGCAATCGCGGCAGCAATAATGCTCAGTATGGCGAATGGAAGGAGTGAGACGCCTGGGAAGAGCGACTCTGCAAGGGTTGCGGCACCCAGGAAAACCCCGATTATCGTCGCGACGGAAATAACGCTGACTTTAAACGTTCCCTGGCCAGGAATTGCCGAAGTGGGTTGATTCCAGAACTGTGCAGACCTGGGGGTTAGTCTACGGCCGAGATCATCGTAAGTTGGTACCAGCAGCGTCAAAGATATTAGCAGCAGCAGAAGCATTGCTCCACCGATTATCGCTGGTATGGTGATGTATTCAGCCAAAGTGACATCCCTGCTCGGGGACAGCTGAGCAGATGACAGCATTCCTGCGACGTCGAGTACCAGCGTGCCGCTGGACGGAACCTGCCGTAGCCCATTGAAGGTTACCAGCACCCTGCAGGGACCTGGGGCGAGCCTTGTAACGTTGCTAGCCGGTATCGCCAAGTCTGGTGATGTGGTTTCCAGCCAGTATTCGGCCGCCTTTTCCGGGCATATCTCACCGGCACTGTTTACGAGGACCGTCGTCTCCCATATCTCGGGCCCAGTCTGGGTTAGAACGGCGTTCGTTGTGGCGAGTGATGGAGGAGAAGAATCGCCGTTCGAGGCGGACATGACGGTTGCGGAGCCAATACAGTAGGAGCTAAGTGCGTATTTCAGGTTTGTATATGGGCGCGGAACTGCCTGCTGAAGCACGGTTTGTCGAGGGATGACTTGCACGGCCGTCTGACTCGCGATGCAAGTAAGCATGGCGACGACGATCAGTGACGCGATAGCCCGCAGGTTCACGCCGGATTCCCCCCTGCGCTTTCTAAAACCTACGACG
>CAZDYZ010000028.1:0-2901 GCA_964509525.1 uncultured Acidobacteriaceae bacterium | reverse complement strand
CGGCCCGGGAACCTGTCCGCGCTGCGCGAACTCGCCCTGCTGTGGCTGGCCGACCGGGTGGACGAGAACCTCTCCGACTACCGCGCCAAGCACGGCATCAGCCAGCCATGGGAAACCAAGGAACGCGTCGTGGTCGCGCTGAGCGGAGACTCCTCGGGCGAGGCGCTCATCCGCCGCGGGGCCAGGATGGCGGCACGGGTGCACGGCGACCTGCTCGCCGTGCACGTCCGTACCCCGGATGGCACCGTCCAGCCGCATACCAAGCCGCTGGACACGCAGCGCGCCCTGCTCGCCGAGCTAGGCGGCACGTACACCGAGGTCACCGGGGCCGACGTGCCCACCGCGCTGATCGGCTTCGCGGTCGCGGAGGACGCGACCCAGCTGCTGCTGGCCAGCAGCAGGCACAGCTGGCTGTACCACGTGACCCACGGCTCGGTGACCACCGAGGTGATCAGGCGCGCGGGACCCATCGACGTACACGTCATTTCCACCGCCCATCCGCCGGACGCGGTCCTGCCCAGGTCCCTGCCCCGCCGCCAGCCCGTCCCGATGCCGCGGCGACGGAGCCAGCTCGGCTGGCTGCTCGGCACGATCGGCGTCGGGCTGCTCGCGGCGGCGCTGTCCCCGCTGCGCAGCGGACTTGGCCTGCCCGGGGCCCTGCTCTGCCTGCTGCTCGCGGTCGTGGCCGTGGCCTTTACCGGCGGGCTGCGGCCGGCCGCGGCGGCGACGGTCGTGGCCGCGCTGGCCGCCGACTACTTCTTCGTGCCGCCCATCTACAGCCTGTACGTGGCGCACCCGGTCGACGTGGTGGCGCTGATATCCTTCTTCGCCGTCGCGGGGATCATCAGCCATCTGATCGACCGGCTCACCCGGCGCGGCCTGCAGGTCGCCCGGGCCCGCGGCGAGGCCGAAGCGCTGGCCCGGCTGGCCGGCCGCTCGGTCGTGGCCCAGGCGCAGACCCTGCCCGCCCTGGTCGCCGAGCTGCGACGCACCTTCGACCTCGACAGCGCGGCGATCCTGGTCCGCGACGGACACGCGTGGCGGCCGCTGGCCGAGGCCGGCGGCCCGCCTCCCGCCCGCCCGGAGGACGCCCAGTTTGCGGCCGAACTCGACCAGGGCGCGGTGCTCGCGCTGAGCGGCCGCTCGCTCAGCGGGGAGGATACCCGGCTGCTCGGCCCTTTCGTCACCCAGCTGCGGCTGGCCCAGCAGCGGGCCCGGCTGGAAGGCGAGGCCTCCGCCGCCGCGGACCTGGCCGAGGCCGACTCGCTCCGCACCGCCCTGCTTGAGGCGGTGTCGCATGACCTGCGCGCGCCGCTGACCGGGATCAAGGCGGCCGCGAGCAGCCTGCTGTCCGCCGACACCACCTGGAACCGGGCCGAGGCGCAGGGCTTCTACAAGACCATCGACTACGAAGCCGACCGGCTCACCAGCCTGGTCAACAACCTGCTGGACATGAGCAGGCTGCGAGCCGGCGTGCTGGCCCTCAGCCTGCGCGAGACCGATCTCGAAGAAGTCCTGTACGCCGCGGTCAACAGCCTGTCGAGCGCCGGGTCGGCGGTCGTCATCGACCTGCCGGAGCGGCCGCCCTCCGCCTGCGCCGACCCTGGCCTGCTGGAACGCGCAATGGCCAACGTCATGGCCAACGCGCAGGCCGCATCGCCGCCGGGCCTCGCGGTGCGTGTGCGGACGGGCCACGTCGGCGACCGGGTCGAGATCCGGGTCATCGACCAGGGACCAGGCATACCCGGCAACGAACGAGAGCAGATCTTCCAGCCGTTCCAGCGCCGGGGCGACGGCGCCCCAGGAGGGCTCGGCCTCGGACTGGCCATCGCGAAAGGCTTCACCGAAGCTATGGGCGGCGACCTGTCGGTCGAGGACACCCCCGGCGGAGGAGCCACCTTCGTCTTCTCGCTGCGCCGCGCAGATGCCCCGGCCGGCCTGCTTCCGCTTTCCGGTCACTGAACGGAAGCGTGATAATTGCTCCACGGCAACATGAACGCTGGCCGCCAGGCCAGCCGCACGGACGCGAGGATGCTCATGGGCACGGTGCTCGTCGTCGACGACCAGGTCTCCGTCTTGCGCACGGTGGGGGAAAACCTGCGCAGGCGCGGCTACGCCGTCCAGCTGGCCACCACCGGGGCGCAGGCCCTCGCGCACACGGAACACGGCCAAGCCGACGCCGTCATCCTGGATCTCGGCCTGCCCGACATCAGCGGAATGGAGGTCCTGGCCCGGCTTCGCGGCTGGACCACTGTGCCGATCATCGTGCTGTCCGGGCGTACCGCGGAGATCCAGAAGGTCGCCGCCCTCGACGCCGGCGCCAACGACTACATCACCAAGCCGTTCGGCATGGATGAGCTGATGGCCCGGGTGCGTGTCGCGCTCCGCGACACGCGGCCAAGCCCCGGCGAGCCCGTCGTGGAGACCGAGCACTTCACCATCGACCTGGCCGCGCAGTGCGTGACCCGCGACGGCCGCAGGATCCCGCTGACCCGCACCGAGTGGCAGATCGTCCAGCTGCTGGCCCGCAACCCCGGCTGCCTGATCACCCAGCGTCAGCTGCTCGCTGACGTGTGGGGCATGACAGACATCACCAACAACTACGTCCGCGTCTTCCTGGTCACCATCCGCCGCAAGCTGGAGCCGGATCCCGCCCATCCGCGCTACTTCATCACCGAACCAGGCTGCGGGGTGCGTTTTGTGCCCGCAGGACTCACCGATGCCGCCGACGGCTCGCAGAGCGCCAAGCCGGCATTCAGCCGAGCGCACGGGCAGCGGCCGGGACGGGCCATGGCACCGACCATACTGAGCAGGTACTACCTCAGGTAACCGGATCGGTGCTGTCTGCCTGGGATGCCCTGACCTCGACCAGGCTGGGCGGGCCGGGGGCGGCCTGCTCGG
>CAZDYZ010000027.1:0-8611 GCA_964509525.1 uncultured Acidobacteriaceae bacterium | reverse complement strand
CGAGAAGCGACTGAAGGAAATCGTCGCTCAGTTTCCGGAGGCCACAGCGACGATAGAACCGATCAGCCGCGATTTTTTTGTGACGCTCGCGCGAAACAGGAGGCCAAGCTGAGGGTTCAACACGACAATTTGGATTCAGACTTGGGTGCTCGTGGGTACCTTCGATTTGTCGGTTGCACTGCGGTACGATGCTTCCTTCCACAGACTCGTAGGCGATACAAAGTAGACTCGCACTGCTGCAAGCGAGGCCGCCATCAGAACCACGAAGGTGCGAATTGGAGACGTTAATTTCTTTAGTGGGAAACGGTCCGCTACAAGCGGATCCAAAGCTGCTAATCCGTAAAACAGAATTTGCCCCCATCCTGCCCAGGCCCGCCACAACGGCGGAAGGCCGATGGTCGCCAGTGCAAGCCCAATCATGCAATAAGGCACGACGATTCGCCCGTACTTGGCAGACAGGAAATGCAGTCGCATCCGGTTCCGCGAGCTGAGTAGCTCGGGCATGATCTTGAGCATCTGGTACAAGCCTGCCTGCAGTCGCACCTTGCGGCGAAACTCCGATTGCAGCACGGTGGGGAAGTCATACATGGTGGCGGTCGGTTCCATCAGTATTCGGTATCCCTTAAAGAAGGCGACCAAGGGCTCATAGACGTCGTCGAGCAGCGTGCCGGGCGGCAGAGGAGTCCACAGCAAGCGCCTTATAGCTGCAAACGCACCGCTGTAACCAAATGTCGAGTCGATACGCGTCAGCCGCAGGCGAATCCAATGCTCGTAACGCCAGTAGGCACTCGTGATCGCCTCCTCATGGCTGTCACCTTCTACGATGACAGTCTGAGGGCTGACGGCACCGACCGTGGGATCACCAAAGCAGGCGATGATATTGCGCAAGCAGTCTGGATCCAGGGTCTGGCGTACGTCGTTGAGCACCAGTATCTCGCCGGAAACCAGGGGAACGGCAGCGTTCAGGGCCCCTGCTTTACCACTGTGCGGGACCCGCAGAAAGCGCACTCCCTGATCGGCGAAGCTGCGGGCGATCTCATCGGTGCGGTCGGTCGAGCCGTCGGATACGACCAGGATGTCCATCAGGTCGCGCGGATAGTTCAGGCTAAGAATCGTGTTCAGCTTGCGTTCGAGAAACTTCTCCCCGTTGTAAACTGCGATCACAAAGGAGACAGTGAGAAGCCTGTCGTCCTTGTGAACAGGATTGTCGGCCCGCTTGGCTATCCACCCTAACAGCAGCGGGTACCCGAACAGCACGTAAAGCATGGTGCCGCCGGCAAGGACGAAAACCGTAACGCAGATGACCTGTACTAGCGCTACCGCGGTGGCGGGAAACAAGCTCAACACAGTCATTCGGTGGTAGACGATAGGGCTCATCTTCCCGGTCTGACCCTGGCGGAAAGGCACAGCGTGGCTGCCTTCACGGGCCGGCGTGTGAGCCAAGCGCGTTCTAGCGTTGAGAGTAGCCCACGTGTCGAACCGAGTCAAATCTAATCGAGCCAATGTGCCGCCAAGTATTTGCTTTCCAAACTCGATTCATCCTAGGGGCGTCCTTGACCTCTCGGCGAGCCTCAGATTTTCGACGATTTCATGGAGGAGAACCGTGAAAGTAGCCATCGTGCAGAAACCGCAAGCCTCGGTTGTCATTGAAGATCGCGCTGTGCCGGAGCCAAAATCTGGCGAAGCGCCGATCCGCGTACACTCCTGCGACGTTTGCCATAGCGACCTCAACGTCCTTTTGGGTCTTTTTCTTTTGCTATCCCATGGTGCCCGGACACGAAGTGGCCGGCGTGGTGGAGAGGAACGGGCTCGGGGTGGCCTGGCCCAAAGTTGGCGATCGAGTAGGAATGCCGTGGCTGTTCTCTTCCTGTTGCCATTGTGGGCGGTCGACGCAAACTGATGGGCTCGCCCCCGGGAAGCCGCAAGGATATTCGCGCAACCCTGGAATTCTCCGTGCGCCACGACGTTTCGCGACACATTACCAAATTCGCGCTGCAAGATGCCGGCAAGGTGCTGAAGCTTATGGAGGAGGGCAAGCCGCGAGGCCGCGGAGTGCTGGTGCTGCAACGAAAAGCCTGCGGCGCGGCAGAGGAGATGATTGCAATTCCCGTGCACTGCAGACTCTGGCGTGGCGACGAGATCACACACTATGGGAGCGGGGTTCGCCTGGAATTGATGCGCGGCGAGTTCCTCCGAAGAGTATTGATCAGGGTAGCCACTTCAAAACGACCGCTACTGCGCGCGCATCGCGCCACGACTCAACGCGATATAATCGACGATTGCTGCGACGATTGAACCCCAGCTATGTATCTCGCGGAGGGGAAAGATGCCAACAGACGTAGTCATGCCCCAGATGGGAGAGTCAATTTTTGAAGGAACCATTACCAAGTGGCTTAAGCAACCCGGCGAGAAGGTTCAGCGTGACGAGCCGCTGTTCGAGATCTCGACCGACAAGGTTGACGCCGAGATCCCCGCGCCCGCTTCGGGTACCTTGCAAGACATCAAAGTGCAGGCCGGTGCGACCGTCCAGGTGAACACTGTGGTTGGTATCATCGCTGGCGAGAGCGAGGTGGCCAGCGCTGCTCCTTCTGCTGTAGCATCGGTTGCACCGCCGTCAAAACCAGCAAGTGGCGCAGATCAAACCCGCCCGCTGCGGGATGAAGTGTCACCGCCTCCCAGTAAGGAATTGCCTTCGAAGAAAATGCCCATGCAGCTTTCTGCTGACGAGAAAACTGGAGTGCAGCGCGAACAGCAAGGCACCGGGCTCGAAACAGAAAGCGGCGAGCAGGGACGCGTTCGGTCCAGTCCGCTGGTTCGGAAGATCGCGAAAGAGAGCAAGGTTGATTTGACCCAAGTTCCGGGAACCGGACTGGGGGGGCGCATCACCAAGGAAGACATCGAGGCGTTCATCGCTAAGCATGGCGCGACAGCAGCGGACCTAGCCCGAGCAGCCGCCAAACCCTCGGTACCGTCGGCGCTGCCCTCAACTGCAGCCCACGCCCCGGCAACACCCGCGATCTCCTTGCCGTTGCAACCTGTGGGCGGAGTCACGCCCGGCGAGGTCGTGCCCATGTCGATCATGCGCAAGAAGATTGCCGAGCACATGGTGCTGTCAAAACGAACCAGCGCCCACGTACACGGGGTCTTCGAGGTGGATGTCACCCGCATTGTCAGGCTGCGCGAGAGGATGAAAGCGAAGTTCGAACAGGCTACGAGCAACAAACTCACTTACACCCCGTTCTTCGCGCGCGCCGTAGTGCACGGCATTCGCAAGTGGCCCATTATCAACTCGTCGGTAGAAGGAGAGAACATCCACTACCATGCCTCGATTAACCTCGGCATCGCCGTGGCGCTTGACTGGGGACTGATCGTGCCAGTGGTGCGGAACGCCGAAGAGCGCAGCTTTGTTGGTTTGCAGCGTGCAATCAGCGATCTCGGCGAGCGTGCCCGTACCAAGAAGCTAAAACCCGACGAGGTCCAGGGTGGAACGTTCACCATCACCAATCCCGGGATCTTCGGTGCGAAATTCGGTATGCCGATCATCAACCAGCCCCAAGTTGCGATCATGGGTGTGGGAGGCATCGAGAAAAAACCCGTCGTCGTTACGGATGAGGATGGCGATGACTCGATTGCAATTCGCTCGATGATGCACTTGAGCATTGGCTATGACCATCGCGTGATTGATGGTGCCGTCGCTGACCAATTCATGGCTGAGGTGAAGACGTTCCTCGAGAACTGGAACGAAGAGCTGCTGTAAAGGAAGCCTGCAGCTCTTGCCTTAACGGCTCGCAGTTTCAGAGAAGGGAGCGGGGAGATTCTTTCGCTTCAATCGCTGCAACCTATCTGCTGCATCCAACGGACATCACTTATGGCGGTGCCGCTGCAATTTCGTCTTTCAGCGCAAATTCCCGATATTCACCACATGCGAACGCGGGTTTGAGATCGGGTTGTTCTACCCGGCAGCCGACAGCTCAGTCCCTAGAAAGGCGAGGCAGCCAACCTCAAGTGGAATATCCTTGCCCATCCCTGCCGTCTCCTGTTCCCGGCGGCCCCTTCACGTTGACGCTGGTAGAATCCTGCTATATGGATATCACGACCGCTGTGGTGAGGGGCGGAGTTGGCAGGTTCGGCATCCGGCGGGACGCGAATATAACAAGGCTGAACCCGTTCTCGATTCCAGCGACCGACAAGTGTCCCATCGTGAGTTTTTCCTCGTATGAGGCGCAGGGCACGCCACCGGAGCACGATGGACCGGTGCTGGTGATTCCCCCGCCGCAAAAGCGAAAAGGGCGGCACCTTTGGCTGAGGCGCCTCTGGCTTGTCATCGTGGTCTTGGTTTGCCTGGAAGTTGGAATTGTCCTGATCGTGCTGCCCTGGAGCCGTTTGTGGACAGAGAACTCGCTTCTGTGGGGACACCCACAACTGGCGGAATTCCTGGAGCAGAATTTCGTACGCGGGTTGGTCAGCGGACTGGGCCTGGTTGACGTCTGGATCGGTATCGCCGAGGCGGTGCGCTATCGCGAAGGCCCGGACGCCTGATACACAGTCTTCGCAGTGCTTCCCGCCTCGTGCATCAAGCTGATGCATTCATCCAAAACTGTCGGTGGACCGTTATAAGGACTGCATGGCTGACAAGAAAGCCGAACATATCCGTCACAATCGTGCGCCGTTGGCTTACGAGAACGCGTCGTTTCTCAACAGCCCTGAAGGCCGCATTCTTCGCATACTCGCCGAATACCAGGAGCCGCTGGCCCGCTTTCGCCGCGAGCGCATCCAAGACACCATCGTTTTTTTCGGTTCGGCGCGATTTCACAGCCGTTCGCAGGCGGAAGCAGCCTTACAGGTGCTGGAGAGACCTCACTCCGCAACGCCGGCTCCTGAGGAAGAACAGGAGCGTCTCCGGCTCGCCAGGGCTGATGTGGAGATGGCACGCTACTACGAAGACGCCCGCAGGCTGGCCTTTCTGGTAACGCAATGGACTAAGTCCATCAGCCAGCAGCGCCATCGCTTCGTAATCTGCACCGGAGGAGGGCCAGGTATCATGGAAGCTGCCAACCTGGGCGCCTCTGAGGCCGGTGGCAAGACCATCGGAATGAATATCAACCTTCCCTTCGAGCAGATGCCCAACCCTTACATCACGCCCGAGCTAAATTTTGAGTTCCACTATTTTTTCATGCGGAAATTGTGGTTTGCTGATCTTGCCAAGGCTTTGGTGGTCTTTCCCGGAGGGTTCGGCACCTTCGACGAGCTGTTTGAACTCTTGACTCTGGCGCAAACGGAGAAACTCGCCAAGCGCATCAGCATCGTCGTTTACGGAAAGGAGTACTGGAACCGCGTCGTCAACTTCCAGGCACTGGTTGACTCAGGAACAATCTCGCCACAGGACCTCAAATTGTTTCATTGGGCGAACACCCCCGAGGAAGCTTTCGACGTCTTGCGCAACGACTTGACTCGTCACCATCTGGCGCAAGCAAACCTGCGCGACAAAGAACCGGAGATCGCTAAAACTAGACCTTGAGGATCAGCGGATGGCTCGCCGCCGACAGTTCAATCAGCAATGGCCGCTTTTTTCCCATCTTTGTGCTATTCAAAAGGATTTCCTGGTTACGGCACTTTGGTCGCTCGCGTGATTTTGCCCAGACGGCGTAAACTGTTGCCCGCATGTCCTTAATACTAGATGCGGCAGGTCTAAGCGATGTAGGACGCGTGCGATCGTCCAACGAGGACAGCTTTGGCTACGACGAGGGGCGCGGCATTTTCGTGGTATGTGACGGCATGGGTGGTCATGCTGCCGGTGAAGTCGCTAGCCGCATTGCGGTTGATACCGTCCTCGGGTACTTCCGGAAGCGCGAGCCTGCCGTGGAGCAGGACGACTACCTGGAGGATGCCCCATTGGGAGCGCGTCTACTTGCCGAAGCGGTTAAGCAGGCCAACGACGCCATTCTTGGATACGCGGTAGCGCACAAAAACACTTCAGGCATGGGAACGACCTTAGTGGCGGCCCGTTTTTCCGAAAGCACGGTCAGCATCGCCAACGTTGGCGATAGCCGCATCTACCTGTTTCGCGAAGGCGAATTACTTCAGCTCACGGAGGACCATTCGCTGGTGATGGAGCAGGTGCGCCGCGGCATGCTTACACTGGAGGAGGCGAAGCGTTCCTCCGCGCAAAACATCATTACCCGCGCCCTCGGGACTGACGAAACCACACTTCCTGATCTGGGGGAGTTTCCGGCGCAGAGTGGCGACGTTTTGCTGCTAGCCACAGACGGTGTACTGCGCCATGTCGGGGACAATGAGATCCGAGACATCCTGCTGCAAATCCCTTCGCTGAAAGCCGCATGTGCAAACCTGATCGACGCTGCCAATGAGGGCGGGGGGGATGACAACTCCACGTGCGTGCTCGTGCGCGTGTGCAATGGCGTCCCGGCGAAAGAGATCTAGTGACCTCGGCGCATTCGGTTGCAACGTCTTCCCGCACCAGCATGATTGTCTATGTCTTTGCTGGTGTGCTCGGCTTGTTTGCCGGCTGGGTCAATCAATTCGTGGACGATGTTCTGCTGACGGCGCTTTGTGTGCTGGCGTTCACCATGCTTCTTGGCGTGTGGAAGAAGCAGCGGCCTTGGGTTTGGGCGCTGCTGGTTTGGGTAGGAGTTCCCCTTACGCTGGCATATTACCAGTTTGTCGTTCGCTGGCCGCATGATCGCGGCCAAGTGTACGCGGCATTCCTGCAGTTGCTGCCCGCCAACGCTGGTGGATTTGGAGGGTACTTCATGCGCCAGATGATTGACCATGTCTTTCTTAAGCAGGACGTGTAGGAAACGCTACGCGAGTACTGCGATCAGCGGTTTCTGCTTCTGCACAACTTGCCCCACTTCTGCAGCGTTGATTCCAGCGTGTTGCAATTCTTGAACCAAAGCCTGGGTGTCGGAATCTGCCACCGCGATCAGCAATCCACCGGCAGTCTGCGGATCGTAAAGCAGGATGCGAATCCGTTCCGCAACATCGGCCGCATACTCCACGCAGCTCTCGGCGAAGTCGCGATTCGCCTTCAATCCGCCAGGAACGAGTCCCGCCTGAACGCATTCCAGCGCACCTTCCAGCAACGCGATGCGTGAGGCCTGGAGACGCAGGCTTACGCCAGATGCAACCGCCATCTCTCGCGCGTGACCGATGAGCCCAAAGCCGGTGACGTCGGTCATGGCGTGCACCTGGAAGCCGCGCGTGACCACCTCAGCTGCCGTTTTATTCAGGGTGGTCATGGAGCGTACGGCGCCACGCACCCACGCGAAATCAGCTTTGCCGCGCTTGATCGCGGTCGAGATTACGCCAGTACCGATAGCCTTGGTAAATACGAGGCGGTCAGTCACCTTCGCGCCGTTGTTGGCAAGCACACGTTGCGGATGTACCGTGCCAGTCACGGCATAGCCCAGCTTGATCTCCTGGTCGCGAATGCTGTGGCCGCCAATGACCGTGCAATTGGCCTCCACCATCTTCGACAGACCACCACTAAGCATCTCCTCCAGAAGCTTGACTTCGCCGTCCTCGGGGAAGCACACCAGGGCGAGCGCGCTGATCGGCCGGCCGCCCATAGCGTAAACGTCACTCAAGGCGTTGGTCGCCGCAATCTGGCCGAAGACATATGGGTCATCAACAATCGGTGTGAAAAAATCCACAGTCTGTACCAGCGCCAGTTCAGGAAGGAGTTGATACACGCCCGCGTCGTCGGCGGACTCAAAGCCGATGAGCACATGGGGATCATGTTGCCGGGCTAATTTCCCAAGCACCGAGTCCAGCACCGCCGGACTTAGCTTGCTCGCTCAACCGGCAGCTTTCACCATCTCCGTGAGGCGCATCTACCTAACCTCCATACGAGGTCAATTCTAGCAATCGGAGAAAACCGCCAGGATGCCCGTGTCGTGGTGCTTCCTTCGGCTCGGTCCCGATCAGAAGCCATTCGCAGCGCCGAAACTTCTAGTGGCAGCACGGGTTAGGGAAGCCATCCATTGGTGAAGAACAGCGAGCTGTTGGGTTTCGAACCAGAGCATACGTACCGTATAATTGCGCTTTCATTAACCCAGTGCTGAGGTTTTCGTCATTTCTCGCCATCTTCAGGTAAGTCCCGCAGCGATACTGGCTGGCGGGGCCCGCTTTTGTGCCACGGCGATCAGTTTTTTGTTCGCGCTTCTCTTTCTCGCAGCCACGTGCGGGGCACAGCAGAACGAGGTGGTGGTCGACATTAGGATCCACGGCAACCGCCGAATCCCGCAGGACACGATCAAGGCTCGCATGTTTACCCGCCCCGGGGACGTTTACGATCAGGCAGCTCTGGAACGGGACTTCAACTCCCTGTGGAACACCGGTTACTTCGATGACCTGCGCATCGAGCGGGAACAAGCGGCCAAGGGCTGGATTGTCCACGTCTATGTAAAGGAAAAACCAACGATCCGAGAGATCAAATATGTCGGTTTGAGTTCGGTGTCCCAGAGCGACGTTCTGGACAAGTTCAAGGAACGCAAGGTCGGCCTCACCCAGGAGAGTCAGTATGACCCGACCAAGGTGAAACGCGCGGAAGTGGTGATCAAGGAGTTGTTAGCGGCGCACGGCCGACAAT